>JAESUL010000286.1 GCA_016763115.1 Phycisphaerales bacterium
ACGGGCTGGAAGCCCATCCCACCAGAGAAGCCCATCCCATCAGAGAGAAGAGAATGGATACGATGACGGCATGAAGAAAAATATCATGCTCACGGTTTGGCTTGCTCTTCCAATCTTGGTGGTCGCTGGATTGATGGTGTGGATCTTTGTGTCGCTCGACAAGGACAAACTGATGGCCGACGCGCCCGCGGTGGGGGCGGGGGCGGGCGATACGGGCAATGCCAACGCGATCGGAGAGATGCTCGCGGGCAACGACGCCGACGCGATCTCGCTGGCGAACCGCGCCAAGCGTGAGGGTGTGGCGGTCGATCCGCGTGAGTGGCCGGGCGGGATGACCCTGCGTCTGCCCGCAGATGCGTTCGCCGGCGATCGCGGTGCATGGAATCTCTGGGTGCTCGATGAGAATGGATTTGAGAAGTTCGCGTTGAAGACGAGCCGCGATGCGCCCGGGTTTGTCGAGGCGTACTTCCCGGTCGGGCGTTTGTCTGATGCGACCATCTACGCGATGGACAAAGATCCGATTCTCGTTGATAACGAGTTGGTTGATCCTGATGGGCGTGTGTTCAAGTCGATCAAGGTTGATCGGCAGGTGCCGGGGGCCCAGTTGCAGGCCAGGGCGTCAATGGTTGTTGAGTTGGAGATGGAATCGGTGTACGAGGCTTCGCCGTGAGGTTGTTAAGCCGGAAGATCTATCGCGCGTTCCCCGAGTTGGATCAGTTTGATGATGCGGTGTGCAAGCAGTATGTCCAACGCGCACGCCAAAGCAAAGGTGCGAGTTGGGGCCGATTTTTTGTTTTTGTCAGCATTCCTGCATCATTCTTCGGGTGGATAGCGTTTCTGAACCTTGTGACATCGCTGCCGTATGATTCGTTAGGCGGACCTGATGTGTACATGATGGGTGCTCGTATCAAACTTATACAACTTATTGAAATTTTGGCCGAGATATCTGTTGTATGGATACCGTTTCTCGCGGCTTTTTTAGTACGTGATTATTTTCTAAACCGTTGCTTGCAAAGGCGAGTGCTTGGGTCACGATGCCCTGAGTGCGCGTACACATTGATCGGCCTACAGGTAGAAGATTTTCGATATGGGCGGGGTGTGAAATGCCCAGAATGTGGGCACAAACTGTATTTCAACATCTCGCATCTCACCGAAGCCGACATCAACCCAGCGTTGCTCGTCGATTCCTGATTACGATTGCAACACACGCAGGTGCTTGTAGCTGCGCCCGAGGACATCGCGGCTCTTGGCGCCCATCCAACTATCGAGCAGTTCTGCGTACACGGAGCGGAAGTCGATCGTGTATTTGAGGTCGCCGTTGTCCAGATTGGTCAGCGAGGGCTGGCGTCCGTGGATGCCCGGTGTGACCGATGGGCCGAAGAGGAACATGGGTGCAGCGGTGCCGTGGTCGGTGCCGCCCGATGCGTTCTGCGAGACACGCCGCCCGAACTCGGAAAAACACATGACGACGACGCGTTTGTCGTTGCCTTGTGCTTTGAGATCCTTATAAAACGCGTTGACCGCGTCGGCGAGTTGCTGAAGCAACCGGGCGTGTGAGCCTTGGACATTGCCCTGGTTGGCGTGGGTGTCGAACGAGCCGTGCGAGGTGTAGTAGACGCGGGATTTCATGTCCGCGCGGATCATGGACCCGACCATCGAGAGTTGGGTCGAGAGCTTGGAGTTGGGGTACTTGACGAGCGGCTTTTGGTCCACGGCTTTGCGGATGGTCTTGCTCGAGATCTGCGCATCCATCGCGGTCCGCATGAGGAAGGCGTTGTTGGAGTGGTCGTCGTCTGCTGGTGCGTCGTGCATGAGTTGGTCGTAGGGCTCGGCGAGGTCCTTGGAGTATTTGGTGCCCGCCCATGCGAACATGTCGGCCGACTCGAAAGAGACGGGCATGATTTTGCGTCCTTCGAGGGCGTGGGGGATGGTGCTGCCGATGGCGATGGGGGGTTCGATTGCTTCGGCGGGGTCGGGGGTGTTGCCGCCCTTGCCCGCGCCGACGCCGTTGCACTGGGCGTCGATGTACTTGCCGATCCATCCGTCGCCGGTCGCGGAGGTGTCGGCGGTGTGCCAGATGTCCATGCTGGTGAAGTGCGAGCGGTTGGGATTGGGGTACCCGACGCCTTGGATGATCGCGCACAGCCCGTCGTCGTAGAGTTCGCGGAACCCGGTGAGCGATGGGTGAAGCCCAATATCCGAAGTGGCCCGTTTGCCGTAGCGTGAAAGGATGTGCAGTGAATCGGTGGGCAGTGCAATGTTGGGGCGTGATCGGCGGTAGTTGTCGTCGCGGAAGGGGATGACGGTGTTGAGCCCGTCGTTGCCGCCCGAGAGTTGGACGACGACGAGGATGGTGTCCTCGTCGGTGTCGGCGATGGACGACATACCCATCGCGGCTTTGGGCAATGCGAAGGCGGAGGACTGCAAAAACGCCGGGACGGTGACGGCAGCCGAGGCGAGCACGGCGGAGTTGGCGAGGAACGCTCGGCGGGTGTAGGCGTTGGTGTTCGACGGGTCGTTGTGCAGGTTCATGATCGGGCTCCGAGATTAATGGGCGAACGGCGGATCAGCAGAGCTGGTACTGGGGCAACGAAGTAATCAGGGTGGTCATCGCGGTCAAGGTGCGCGGGTCGTCGGGGGCTTGCTTTGGTTTTTGTGATGCCTTTGCGATGTGGTTGGACAACTGCTCATCGTGGACGCCGAGGATGGATTCGAGCAGGTCGGCAGCGATGAGCTCGCGTGTTGGTGAATCGATCGAAGGGTCATTGAGCGAACGCACAAGCGGGACCGCGTTGAACTGTTGCATCATGCCCTTGGGATTGAACCCGGTGGGCAGGCGACCGGTGAGCAGGTAGACCATTGTGTTCTGGCGGACGAACATGGTGGCGGTGGAGATCCACGCGCGCCCGCCGTCCCAGCCTTTGACGCTCGGCGGGGCGAAGAGTGCCTGCCCCATTTTGTTCATTGCTTCGACGAGCGTGGTGATGTCGCGGGTGGGGGTGTTGAGTGCGCGGATCGCACCGACGACGAGTTCGGCGGGGGATTTGATCTTGTTGTTCATCACCGATGGGTCGTAAAAATGCTGCGAGAGAAGCATTTTTCGCATCAGGGGCTTGAGCTCGTACCGCTTGGCACCGAGGTAGTTGGACATCTTGGAAACATATCGGCGCGAGACCGGGGGCATTTCTTTGGGGATCAGCGGGATGTCGGCGACGAAGAATCGGTAGAGCTTGGTGCAGATGAATGCCGGGCACGCACGCGAGCGGAGGATGGCGTTGACGAACCCGTCGCCGTCGAGGTTGCCCTGCTCGGCGAGGATGGATTTGATGGTCTGGTCGTGGTTGCGTTTGTCAAAGGTGAACGCGTCGTCGTCGTAGGTGTACCCGGTGAGTGCGCGTGCGCCGCCCTTGATGTCGTTCTCGGTGTAGTTGCCCTCGCCGAGCGAGAAGAGTTCCATGATCTCGCGTGCAAAGTTTTCGTTGGGATTGGCTTTGCGATTCTGGTTGTTGTTGAGGTACCGCAGCATCGCCGGGTCGCGGATGATGTTGCTGAGCAGCTGCCCAAAGTTGCCCAGCGCGTTGGCTCGGAACATCCGGTTCTGGGCGTACATGTGGTATGAATCTTCGATCGTCCGGTACCCGGTGGCGAAGTGCCCGTGCCAGAAGAGGGTGAGTTTTTCTTCGAGCGGGCGTGGTGTTTGGATCATCCGGGTGAGCCACCATTTCTGGATCTCACGCATCTGCTTGCGGTCGGCGCGTTGGGCGCTCTGGCGGAGTTTGCGGAACTGGTCGATTGTTTCCTCGTCGCGCCGCTGGCGTGCGAGTCGGCGTTGGGTTCGCTCGTCGCGTGTCAATGGGCGCATGATGTCGTGGTCGAACTCATCGCGCCCGTCGGGGTCGGCGGGGATCTCATCAAAGTTGATCAGGTGGTCGACCGCTTTTTCAGGACCCCATTCGACCAGGGTGGTGATCTGCTCTTTGGACCCGCCGAACCCGGCGCGGAGCAGCAGGTGCTTGGCCTGGGGGTATCCGAACTGGGCACGCTTGATCGGGGAGAGCGAATCGGTTGCTCGGTCCATGGTGTTTGGCATCGCGGTGTCCCTCTCGGTGGGTCTGGTGCGGGTTTCGCACCAAAGACCAACGCACAGTTGATTGGCGTATTGCACCGGCTGATTTCACCGAGATTACCCGATTTTGCGCCTGCATGCGAGTTTCAACGCCCAGAACAGGGCACAAGCGGCTGCGGCGAAGAGCAGGGCACCGACCAGTTGGTGGACCGTGGTGATCATCGCGTCGGACAATGGTGTCTGGGGGGTGGTCGAGAGGGTCTCGGAGGTGGGCAGTTCGGGTGGCTCGTCGCCCGTCCACACCATGCCCAACACCGCAAACCCAAGGACAAACTGCAGCACAACCAGCCCGTGCATGATCGCGCCGTAGGGTCGGATGCCCTTGCATTCGGGGTCGGATTTGCCGAGCCGAATGCAGAACGAGCCTCCGACGATGATGAGGGCAACGACAACCATCGCGAACCCCATGTGGGCCATCATCATGTGGCTGGAATGCAGGTGCCGGGTGACGGCTCCGAGGATGAGTTGCAACAAGATCGCAGCGAACGCAAACCCCATCATCATGCGGGTGCGTTTGGCAGTTGGGTGTGAGTCTGGTGATGGCGAAGCGGTGTTCCAGCGGTGCCCGAGCGAGATGGCGGTGCAGGCTGCGAGTGCGAGGATGAGTTGGGCGAAGACGCCATGGAGGATTGCCAGTGCGGTGCTCTCTTGGGAGACACGCAACGCACCCATGATTCCCTGGATCGAGACGCCCACAAAGAGCGTGACCGCCATGGCTTTGGAAACCTTGGTGGAATGCCCAAGGAGCACGCGGAGCATCAAAACAAGGGTCGTGAGCCCGGCGAGGGTGCCGAAGAGACGGTGGGAGTGCTCGAAAAAGATGCGAGGCTCGCCCATGAGTTTGAGCGGGAACAGCACCGAGATCGCGCCGTAGCTGGTGACGCCATCGGGGACGGCGAGCCCTGAATCGGTGGAGGTGACGAGCCCGCCGACCGCGATCAACGGCAGGTAGCTCAGCGCGGTGATCCACCCGAACCGGGCGATCCAGCGTTGGGTGCTCAGCGTTGGGCGGGCTTTGGATTTGGTGAGTAGCGAGGCGATGAACCCGATGGCGATGGAGATCGCGAGCGAGCCAAGGATGATCGGCAGGGCGGATGGTTGGAGTTGGTTGGCCTGCTCGGGCATCTGGGCGAGGGATTCGGGTTGCTCGGCGATAAATGAACCCAAGATAAGCAGGTTGAGCAGCCCGTAGATGGTGCCTGCGAGGAGCCCGGCTTTGGTGCGTTGGGTTTGGGCGACGGCGGGGAGCCAGAGCAAAGAAATGCCGAGGAGGACGACAATCATGGCGGCGATGGTGACGCCGACGGGGAGGTGGATGCCCGGGACATGGATTCCCCACGCAAGGACCCACAAGAGGGTGGAAGCGAAGAACCCGATGGAGAGTGCTGCCCCGAGGGGTGACTTTGGATCGGATTCGCTCGGAAGTGTTTGGGGAATCATGGTTTGTATCCTTTGGGCGGCGTAGTTGATATCGAGTCTCAACTGCAATTCCGGTGAGGTCGTTCTCGCGGGCAGTATTGTATCCGAAAAGGGGAGGAATTTCGGGCTGGCAGCACAACGCACTGGAAATGGATGTGCTACGCTATGCGTCAATATGCCTCGGGAGAGCTCCCTGGGGTTGGTCTGTGTCTGGCTACCTATATATAGGCAGTCAAGTGTATGAACGAGGGATCCAAGTTGAAACCCATCTTTCCAAAGTGGATGAATGCTTTTCCAACAGTGATGTTTTTCGCGGTGAATACCGCGGTGATCTGTGTGATTGCCGGGATGTGGTACTACGCGACTCCGAAGTTCTGGGAGGTTGGGTACATGCCCACCCAGCCGGGCGGCGGATTCAATCACCAGATTCATGCCGGTCGGCTCGGCATGGATTGTCGGTACTGTCACACCAATGTCGAGAAGGCATGGCACGCCAATGTACCCGCGGTAAAAACCTGCTATGGGTGTCACGCGGAGGGCAAACTGCTTATCTCGGGTGGATCTGACGGTATATCGAAGTTGCACAACGAAAAGACCCAGTTTATCCGCGACTCGTACGATGCCGACAAGCCCATCGAATGGCGCAATATTCATGTTGTTCCTGATTACGCCAATTTTCCGCACAATGCTCACATAAACGCGGGCGTGAGTTGTTACTCATGTCATGGTCAGATCGAGGGCATGCCGGTCGTTGTACAGGTGGAATCGTTGTCGATGGGGTGGTGTCTTGATTGTCATCGCGACACCGAAGCGAACCTGGTGCCCAAGGAACGGATCACAGACCTGTGGTGGGTAGAGAACGAGTGGTTTGCCAAGCCTGTTGACGAGCGTCAGCACGGGGGCAAGACACCCGAAGAGCTCAAGGCGATGCTGATGCGTGATCCGCCTCTGCATTGTTCTGCCTGTCATTTCTAAGGCGGACTGAAACCAGACGATACGAAACCGGCGATACGAAGCCAGACGAGTTGTAAAGATTGATTTGTGACTACATCACGCTCGCGACCCCAAAGCAAGCATTCGGAAGACGAATCCCATGAGCCCACTCGATCAGTGTCCATCGACCAAAGGCAATATAGAAATCCCTACAGATGCTCCTGTAATGGGGACTGTTTCGGGGCGGAAGTATTGGCGGAGCCTTGAAGAGTTCTCGGAATCTCCCGCGTTCAATGAGTTTGTCGAGCGAGAGTTCCCCGTTGATGCAAGCGTGATGAGCGATTCGTCGCGTCGGAGCTTTATGAAGGTGATGGGGGCGTCGGCTGCGCTTGCCGGCGCTGCGACG
>JAESUL010000287.1 GCA_016763115.1 Phycisphaerales bacterium
ACCGCTTACATCTGCACCACCCCCGTCTCGCCCGCGCTCGCTGCGGGTGCATTGGCTGCACTAGGCATCCTTCAATCCGACACTGCACTGCACAAAGTCCTGCGTGCAAATATCCAAGCCGTCCGTGAAATCTTGCTCTCTCACAACATCCACACCAACAACACCATCACCCCAATCTTCGCGTTCACCATCGGGGACGATTCGGACATGCAGTCCATCGAGCACGAACTGCTCAACGCCGGCATCCTCCTCCCGCTCATGCGCTACCCCAACGGTCCCGCCCCGCTCTACTTCCGACTTGCCGTCAATGCCATGCACACCGACGCCCAACTCACCCAACTCGACCACGCCCTGACCAAGGCCCTCGCCTGTGAGAACGCATCATGACCCATGACCAGAGCACCGACCTCCAAAATCGCCTTGATTTTGCGATCAAAGCCGCCAAAGCATCGTCAAAGATCACACTCGAATACTTCCAGAACCCCGACCTGAGCGCCGACCACAAAGCCGACGGCTCGCCCGTCACCATCGCCGACCGCGCCACCGAAACCGACCTCCGAAAACGCATCATCGAACGCTACCCCGACGATTCCATCCTCGGAGAAGAGCTCGACGACCGAGATGGCACCACCGGGTACCAATGGATCATCGACCCCATCGACGGAACAATTTCGTTCGTCCACGGCATCCCGCTTTATGGCACCATGCTCGCGTGCCTCAAAGACGACCAGCCCATCCTCGGCGTCATCACCATGCCCGCGCTCAACAGCGAAACCATCTACGCCGCTCGCGGGCTCGGCGCGTTCCACCAGATCGATGACGAACCACCGACCCGTGCGCACACGACGAGCACATCGAACCTCGCTGACGCCATGGTCAGTTCAACCTCGATGGCGTATTACGAAACCCCCGAGCAACGCAGCATCTACACCGACCTCCTCGATGCGGCCCACGATCTCCGCGGTTGGCCCGACTGCTACGCGATTGTCCTGCTCGTCACCGCGCGGATCGACGCGGTGGTCGAGCCGTACATGATGATCTGGGACATCGCGGCCCCGTCGATCATCATTGAAGAAGCGGGCGGCGATTGGACCGCGTTCTCGGGCGTAAAGTCACTGGCCGAGGGCACGATGATCGCGACCAACGGGCAACTGCATGAGCAGATCATCCGTATTGTTCGATGACCAATCTGATTTTTCATGCAACAGCACACATCTACGCCCCCTAATCCACCAAGCCGCAGCAACTAAAAAAAAACGCCCCGCAGATGCGGAGCGTTCTAAGAAATCGAAATAGTTGGCGATGGTTAACGGTGTTTACCGCTGGAAGTCACGGCCGCGGACGCCATCCTTGGTTGCCCAGAAGTAGGCTGGGTATTCGCCCGCACCTGAATCTGGATTTCCAATCTCGAACCCATCATCACCCATCCCGTATCGGCGAAGGCCGCCGATACCCATGTCAAACTGGTCTGTCGGGGTGAATGCACGCCTAGTCGCTGCATTGGTGGACTGGGTTAGTTTCTGAAGATCTCGCATATTTACACGGGTCGCACTGCCGTCAATCGTGGCAACGCCCGGTTCAGCATCCGAGTTGTTCCATTGTGGCGGACGCTCTTCTTTACCGATTACGGTTTCAGTAGCGTTGCCATTCGATGGATCATAGGTTGTTGCCCGACGGGTCTTCTTGGTCCAGTCAAAGCGTTCCCACATCAGTACTTTCTGCGATGGGAATGAGACCTCGCTGATTCTATTGCGCCGAGCCAATGAGTTTGGACCATGACTTGCGATTGCAGCAGGGCGACCAGCGTTTTTGTACCGTGCTGCCGAAAACCATGCGGTCGGGGTGAGCACATACGACCCGTCCCAGAGACCAGTGTTCAGGTTAAAATCAGGCGACTCATACCACAGAGCCTCCACACGCGAGATCAGCACATCATCAAGCGGTGCGAACTGAATCTCCGAGGCGTAATCGCCATCGCTGAGCCATCCACCGACAAGACTGTACCAATGGAACGCGTACATCTCGGAGACCCATCTCCCGCCGGGACGGTCAAAGACATAGACACCGGGAGCGGTCGGCTTGCGGACCGCAGCCCACCCGCCACCAAAGGCGCCGCCAACCCTGCTCGTATCGAACGGGTTGATGAGGCTGTCCTCAAAGTCACCCGCGTACACCGCTTGGATCTGACCAAGCGAGCGAAGATTCGACAAACTCTTGACGCTCTGTGCAGAACGACGAGCATTGCCCAATGCGGGGAGAAGAATACCAATCAAAAGCGCGATGATCGCGATGACCACCAGCAACTCAATCAGCGTAAACCCGCGACGATGTCGAGTACCACTAAGATTCATATCAACCTCTTTTATATCTGTTTGGGTGAAAATAAATACACCCATGAGGACCACCGACCACGACGCTCCCAACTATCTCAGGCCGGATTCGTTCACTATACCACGCCCAGATCGTACCGTACAACCACGACCCGCACCACAACATTCGCACCATCTTCTCATTTGGATGCATAACTCATCATTTTCTCTCCTTTCATCGCCCTAACAAATCCTGTTTTCCACACCCGCTGCAAATCCAGCAACCCCGCTGCCCCATCGAGCCGATGACTCACATACCCTCATCCGTACCCATCATTCACCCATAGATCGAGACCCATCATGCCCCGCGATATCCCAGTTGGAAACGGCAATCTCCTCGTCACCTTCGACGACCACTACCGACTCCGCGATTTCTACGCCCCCCGCGTTGGTCGCCACAACCACACCAACGGTCATATCCAACGCTTCGGCGTCTGGGCCGACGGCAACATCTCGTGGATCGAAGAAGATTCTTGGCAACGCGACCTCCGATATCGCCCCGACACCCTCACCACCGAGGTCCACCTCGTCAACGACCAACTCGGGCTCGAAGTCATCTGCAATGATGTTGTCGATTTCGACAAACCGGTCTACTTCCGCAAGGTCACCGTCCGCGACCTCTTGGGCAAGTCCCGCGATGTCCGCCTCTTCTTCCACACCGACCTGTGCATCAACGGCTCGCCCGTCG
>JAESUL010000288.1 GCA_016763115.1 Phycisphaerales bacterium
ATCGTGCCGACGAATCGAAAATGGTACCGCGTGCATGTTGTTTCCGAGATCGTCCGCGCGACACTCGAAGCGATGGACCCTCAGTTCCCCGAACCCAAAATCGATCCGCAAATGGCCAACCAACTGCTCGAACAGATCAGTTAGACCGAGTCCCGTCGCCACCATTTACCCTCGCCACCTTGACCACCCTCTCGATCGGCTGCACAACCAGCAAGTCGTGCTCGACACAGGTACGCATTCTCGAATGACTTGGCGAGTGCTGTGGTACTGAGATCATCGACCCAGAACATACCTTGCTCAATATCAACCCTCACCCCGCGGCCCAACCGCAACCACCGCATCGGCGCCGAAGGTTCCGCGGTAGCACGCGACAAACTCATGAAGCACTTCATCGCTCAGCGCGATGACGGAGTAGTTCTTCATCGACGAGCCCACCATCATGATCGAGTTGCCACGCATCGACACCCCGCCGGCGCGGAACACATGGATGTACACCGAGTCTCGGTGAAGGTCATAATGGAAATGCCCGGCGATCGAAAAGGTCTCGATCGCCTCGCGGGTCGCCATTGCCGAGGACATCCCAAACGGGCGGATACCGGCAACAAACATCCCCACCCAGAACCCCGTGAGCCCAAGAGTGACCACAACTCCACCTAAACCGATGCCCAACGCACCATTCCGCACGCCGGCCAATCCCATATACACAAGAAGAAAAGCAATGAGAACTATCGCGCCCCCGCCCACCATCGGCATCACCCACGAGCGAGGCATCGCCCGCAGATCAATCTCTTCGCTCCAGTCGCTTTCCACGCCCTCGTCAAGCACGGCCCCAATCAACTCGGCCGCATTGATCAACAGCATCGGCCGCTCGCGTGCCTCCGATAAACACCGGTGCCCGTCGCCAAACCAACTATTCCTGTTCGGAATAAACAACACCCGATTGCAAATGAGCCTCAAAAACACCATGGCTGATCTTACCACAAACCAACAAAGCTGCCCACCAAACCAACCATGGCTGCTGGAACTGGTTGCCTCCGCGGGGGATTCACTTCACCCACTTTTTCCACGGCTTGCCGAGCGGTTCGGGGTCCCAGTCCGCGCCGCATTCTGGGCATCTGGTTTGGTTGTCGAGCAAGTCGTAGTCGCAGGCGAAACAGAGTTTGCCGTTGCGGGCCTTGAATCGTTTGGTGTACCGCATGGTTCGGCGAAGGATAACCGCGCTCCACAGCAACGAGAGTATCGGTCCACTCAGAAGCATGACCAAGAACCACACACGGTTGTTGATGATCTGCCTGGCTGTGAATAAATCGAGCCCAATAAACGCCAAAATCACCAACGAGAAAATAATTGGTAAGAACGAAGCGAGCAATATGGGCACTTGACATCGCCGAAAATACCACCTCGGCATCTTCCATTTGATCGGCGAGCTGTCGATCTGATTACCCGTCCTCGGCCTTGGAGATCATCCACTCCTCGAGATCAACCGGGGCCCGGCGACCGAAGATCGACACGAGCACACGGACGGTGCCCTTTTCGGGGAACAACTCGTCGACCGTGCCCTCGTAGTTCTCGAAAGCACCCTCGCGGATGATGACGGCCTCGCCCTTCTCGAACGAGAGCTTGATCGTTGGCTCGTCCTCGGGTGTTTGTGAATCGAGGAGCATTTTCTCGGCTTCGTGCATCTCCATCGCGGTCGGGCGACCGGCGGTGCCGATGAAATCACCCACACCGGTGGTTTCTTTGATGAGGAAGAAGATGTCTTGGGGGATGCGTCCGTCCTCTTCGAGTTTCATCTCGACAAAGACATAGCCCGCATAGAGTTTTTCTTCTTTGATCTTCGCCTTGCCGCCCTTGATCGTTTTGATCTTCTCGGTCGGCACCAAGATCCGCCCGACGAGGTGGGTCATGCTCTCGATCTGAATCTTGCGCAGCAGCGTGTTCTGGACCGAGTTCTCTTTGTTAGACGCGACGCGGAGCACGAACCACTGCATGCCCTCTTGGACCAATGGCTCATCGTGCCCGATCATGCCCTCGATTGTCGAGTCGGGCTTGGATGCCGATGCGTCCTCGGTGTTGTTGTGCTTGTTGTTTGTGTTGTTCTCTTCCACGGGAGTGCTCCGTTGAGCCTGTGCAGCGGTCGCCCGCTGCGTGTGTTAGTTCTGAAGGACGCCGATCCAGGTAAACAACTTGGCGAAGATGGTGTCCACGCCGAAGAGGAATCCTGCGATCAAGAAGGTTGCGGTGATGACCACGATGGTCGATCCTTTGACCTCGCGGTACGAGGTCCAGTTGACTTTTTTCATCTCGCCGTCGGTGGCGATCAGGAAACCGACGGTCTTGCGGTATGACCCAACATAGATGTACAGCGCGGTCGCACCGATGAGCATGATCGCCCCGGCGGTGCCCGCCTGCAGGTACAGCACCGGGAAGATCGGGGTGCTTGATGCACCCTTGACCCGGGCACTCATCGTGGGAGATTCACCCGGTTTTTCAATAGCAACTCGCAGCGATTCGCCGCCACGCTTGGCGACCTCGGGCGAACTGAACGAGTTGATCACGATCTTGGCGTTGGCGCCCTTGCCGACCTCGAACGATTCGATCAATGCGCTCCCGAAGACCTCGTAGATGTCATCTTCGTCCACGCTGATGTTCTCGGCGTATCTGTAGAGGTTGATGGTGTCACCGACCGCCCCGACGCCTTGGGTGCCGTTGGTCGCCAGTGTCCACGAACGGATCGGCAGACGGACGGTCTCGGCCTGTCCCCAGCCCCAACCAGCGCCCGCGAGGATCAGTAGACCCACAAATGCGGCGCTCATCACGCGGACCCAGTATCCCTGCCCCGGTTTATATATTCCAAACGACATGGCTCGTATGAACCTCTCGTGAAGCCCGCACCACACGCTGTTGACGAGGCGTGATTCTGCGGGCGTTGACCATCAGACTTCAACACGGCAGGAAGGATTCGAACCTACGACCGTCGGATTTGGAATCCGATGCTCTACCAGACTGAGCTACTGCCGTAGCTTTCCATTCTCGGGTGCGGATGAGACTGCTTCAGAGCCGCACACCCCTCACTTGACAGTCCAGCGGGGCCGACCGGGATTTCACCCCTGTCGCAACCGCCCCGATTCCCCAGAGCGGTCTTGTAGATTACTTGCGCTTGATCTTGTGCAGCGTGTGCTTGCGGAGCCTCGGGGAGTACTTGTTGAAGCCCTCCTTGATGCGGTCCTCGATGCCACCCTTGATGTTGATCGAGGTGCGGTAGTTCAGATCGTTGGTCTCGGTGCATTGCAGCCAGACATACTCGCGTGCGTTTGATTTCTTGGCCATTACAGACTCCTCTTTTCGTCAAAGACCCGCCCACCGGGTCGATGCTTCTGTCATTTGATTGGGTTCTTGTGAACCTCTTTTTCGGAAAAGCGGCCCACCGGCTTTCACCGATGGGCCGAACGCTTGCACGCTGGGGCTGCTTCATCCGCTGTTGCCAGCGACGAGGTGCAACCCCAACGGTGACTATTCGAGGATCTCGGTGACGGTGCCCGAACCGATGGTCCGTCCGCCTTCACGCACAGCGAAACGCAGACCGGTTTCCATCGCTACGGATTTTTCACCGAGGTCGATTTCCATGGTCACATTGTCGCCCGGCATGCACATTTCTGCCTTTGCGCCGCCATCGCCGTACAACTCATGGACCTGACCGGTCACATCGGTTGTGCGGAAGTAGGACTGGGGCTTGTAGCCCGCGAAGAACGGGGTATGACGCCCACCCTCGTCCTTGGTCAGGACATAGACCTGGCCCTTGAACTTGGTGTGTGGCTTGATCGAACCGGGCTTGCAGATAACCTGCCCACGCTGGATGTCGTTCTTTTCAACACCGCGAAGCAGGATACCGACATTGTCGCCGGCCTGACCCTGATCGAGGCTCTTGTTGAACATTTCAACACCGGTGACGGTTGTTGCTATGTTATCTTTGACAAGACCAACAACCTCGGCTGCGTCGCCGACCTTGACCACACCACGCTCTACACGACCGGTTGCCACGGTACCGCGGCCCTTGATCGAGAAGACATCTTCCACCGAGATGAGGTAAGGCTTATCAATCTCACGCTCTGGCTCGGGGATGAAGGTGTCGATCGCGTGGAACAAGTCGTCGATGGGCTTGCAGATCTCGTCATCCTTTGGATTCTCGAGTGCTGCCCTGGACTGACCACGGATGATCGGGGTGTCGTCGCCGGGGAAGTTGTACTTGTCGAGCAACTCCCTGATTTCCATCTCGACGAGGTCGAGCAGTTCGTCATCGTCAACAAGGTCAATCTTGTTCATAAAGACGAGGATATGAGGCACACCCACCTGGCGAGCGAGCAGCACATGCTCACGCGTCTGAGGCATGGGGCCCGAGTCGGCAGCAACCACGAGGATTGCGCCGTCCATCTGGGCCGCACCGGTAATCATGTTCTTGACGAAATCCGCGTGACCCGGGCAATCGACATGCGCGTAGTGACGGAGTTCTGTTTCATACTCGACATGTGCGGATGCAATGGTCACGGTCTTGTTGGCGTCACGCACGGTACCACCCTTGGTGATTTCCGCGTATGTCTTTGCGCCTTGAACCAGACCCTTTGCGTCAGCGCGAGCAACCATGGCCGCGGTCAGGGTGGACTTCCCGTGGTCAATGTGCCCGATGGTGCCGACATTCACATGCGGCTTGTTCCGCTCGAAAGTTCCCTTGGCCATCGTAAATACCTCTTACTTCAACAGTGTTCCGGACGCCGATCAAGTCATACTTGATCCAATGAACGCCCATCATTTTTTCCGTCGACCGTTCGCGGCCGACAGTTATTCCATTTGTCATTCTCAAGCACCCCGAGAAACACTCGAAATACCCGAAAATCATATGCCCAGATGCTTCCATAAGCACCCAAGCGAGACCCCCGCGAGGCGGAAATCCCAAAGCCGCTAGTGGGACTTGAACCCACGACCTCACCCTTACCAAGGGTGTGCTCTACCACTGAGCTACAGCGGCGATGACACCGGCTTTTCAGAAGCCGGCGAGTAAAAACCGCCCGGCTTGGTCACCGAGCGGGATGGGATGATACCCCCACCACAGATCCTGTCAACCAATTGCACCACAGAGGGTTGAGAACAGCAAAGATCCTGTGCCCCACGCCCCGATTGAGTCCAGATCCCCAAAAACACCCTGGATGCCCGTGGTTCTGTATTCTTTGTCGATTGTGGGTTGTTGGATGCGTGAACCCCCCCGCTGAAATCTCGACGCAAGACCTCCAAATATGAAAAAGAGCCGATGATCTCTGCCCCTGCGTGGTAAAATAGGTCTACATGCAGCCCCGCGTGCACGGGGGTGCCCATTGCCCAGATGAGGAGTGAAGTTATGAAAACGATTCTAAAGATATGTGCCGTCCTGTTTGTCCTCTTTGTGATTTTGGTGATTGGCGGGATCTTCCTCGTTGCTTCCAATCTGGACAAAATGGTGAAAACCGGCATCGAGAAGGGCGGGACCTACGCCACCGGGGTCCAGACCACGGTAGATTCCGTCGATGTCGGGCTCTTTAGCGGGTCGCTCTCGATGCAGGCCCTCAAGATCGACAACCCGAGCGGGTTCTCCACGCCTCACTTCATGACGCTGGCGAGTTCAGACACGCAGATCAATCTGGCGACCCTCAACGAAGCCAAGGTGCGGATTTCCAAGGTCCGGCTCACCGGGATTGATCTCTACCTTGACAAAGGGAACGACCCCTCGAACTACAACGCGATCCTCAACAACCTCAAGCGTTTTGAGGACGGCGACACAAAGCAATCGAGTGACGACACGGGGGCCAACAAACCCGTGGTCATCGAGTCGCTCGTGCTCGAAGACATCTCGATCCATGTCGCCAACATGCCGGGTATCTCGCTGCTCACCGGTGATATCGCGATCACGATTCCCAAGATTGAGCTGGAAAACATAGGCGAAAACGAGAACATGACCGTCGGCGAGATCGTTGGGCTGGTCGTCAAGACCGTGCTCTCAGCAGCCATCGAATCCGGCGGCGGGATCTTCCCAGACGATGTACTCAATGACCTGATCGGCGGGCTCGGCGATCTGAGTTCACTCAGCGACCTGGGCATCGGCGCGATCAGCGGGCTCGGCGACGGCATTCTCGATGGCGCGACCGAGCAGGCTCAACAAACGATCGACGGCATCAAAGAGCAGGGCGAGAAAGCCGTCGAAGATATCAAGGACCAACTTGATGACACCGTGAAGGACGCGGTCGACGATGTGCAGAATGAAATCGAAAAAGGACTCGGGAACCTCTTCGGCAATAAAAAAGACGACTGAGTCTTTCAGAAACCATCCCACACATGCACCGACCCTGAGGCTGGTGTTTTTTTTGGCTTGAACACAGATCAGCCCCCAGGAACCCTGAGCCCGGCTTGTGCGTATTTTCATGGGATGGATCAGTTCTTTGGACCCATTTTCTGTATTTGACCGGGTTTCTCGGACGCCCTTCTTCCCGTACACTCTAGTGGGCTTGCC
>JAESUL010000289.1 GCA_016763115.1 Phycisphaerales bacterium
CGTGTGATTCCCAAGACACGGGTTGCCGAAGACGGTCAACCCGTGGCACCCGGCTGATCCACGACTTCCAAATATCTACCCCTATCTCCTCAGAATGCTCAATTGCCATGCTTTGCTTGCTTTGTGTCCAAAAGCAAGTATGCTGCCATACGCATTACCGGCCAAACACGGCTTGTCTGCCAAGTTTCCATATGGAGAGATCACATGAGACTGTCTTCACTATCTGTTCTGGGCATCATCGCAGCGCAGTCGCTGGCGACTGCCCAAGAAACATTCGATGTCTCCGGCATGCAATCGTGGGGGCTTGACGGAGACTTTGACAATGAAACGATGAGTTTTTTTCCGACCCAGGGTGCCCCGTTCAATGTCATCCTTGAGATCGCCTATGACCTGAATATCCAAACCCTCGGCAACTCGCTGCTCTCGGATGTCAGTGTCCGGTTCGGAAACTCCACCGGCACTTTCGATGGCGGCTGGCCTGATGTTTTCAATCCGGGGTTTGCCCATGATTTTTCAGGTCGAAAACGATTCGTTGGATCATTTTTGACCGACTTCCAGCTCAATGCCGATGGCGAACTGCGCTTTTCCCTCTTTGAGTTGTCTGATGATAATCCCAACGCAGTTGATGCTGTCTTCCTCCCGGGATCAACCATCACCGTGAGTTATTTCATTCCCTCGCCGAGTTCGGCAGTGCTCTTGGGCATGGGCGGATTGTTGGCGGTACGGCGCCGGCGATGACTGGTCATTTGATGAGATGCCTACCATCCATCGCAATGAACATCATCGAAAAAATCCGTGATACCGAGACCAAACTCCGGGCCGAGACCAACCCCGTCCAGCAGATGCAAGCGTGGACCATGCTCGGACGGCTTCTCGGGCGGATGCCGGTGGACCAAGCCGAACTCGCCCGTATCACCAAGGACCGCGATTCGATCGGGCTCGATGTGTTGATCCAGAAGCTCGAAGACCCCGAGCGGTTCGCGCCCAAGAGCGAGCCGCTCCCCGAGTTTTCGCAGACCGAGTTGAATGAGGCCTTGCGTGCGTTTCGGCATCGGCTTAAGTTTAAGAAACTTGACGACGAATCCAAAATCACCCAGCGCGACCTGACGATGGGCAAGAGTGCCAATATCGATTCGATCATGCCTCCGGGGGCGAGCGAGTTTGATCCGAAGATCTGGAAGGTGCTGGTTCGTGATGGATTGCTCGAAGACGCCGGCGGCGGGTTCTTCCGCGAGCCAAGCAATGCCAAGCCAAAGCTTCGGGGGTGAAGCATCTCTCGGTTGCGGTCTTCTTGGTGGGATGGGCTTCCAGCCCGTCTTCTTTTTCCACTTGACCCCTTCCAAGAGACGGGCTGGAAGCCCATCCCACTGAAGATTGAAGAAAAGAATTTTTCAGCGCATCAAAAACCCGCGCCCGAGGGCGTGGGTTGCGTTGTGTCGAGAATGAATCAGTCCCAGGTATTGATCGGGTTATTGTCCCCGCCTGTTTCCTCGGCGTCCGCCCCGCGGACCTCTCCCGGTGCGAAGTGATCCTGCCGCCATGACTCGGGGTACTGCTCGTCGTCCATGCCCAGGCATTCCTTGGTCGGGAACATCGGGCGGAAGGTGTCGCACATGACCGCCATCTCGTCGGTCCATTTCTTACCGATTGATGCTTCGACCGTGCCCGGATGCGGCCCATGGGCGATGCCCTGCGGATGCACCGAGATCGAGCCCGAGGTGATGCCGCGACGGGCTTTGTAGTTGCCCTCGACATAGTACATGATCTCGTCGGAGTCGATGTTGGAGTGGTTGTAAGGCACCACAATCGCATCAGGATGCGAATCAAGCGCCCGCGGACAGAACGAGCAGATCACAAAGTTGTGCCCCTCGAAAGTCTGATGAATCGGTGGCGGCAAATGCAACTGCCCCGTGATCGGCGCAAAATCATGAATATTAAAACAGTACGGGTAGTAGCACCCGTCCCACCCGACGACCTCGGGCGGGTTGTACGGATAGATGTATGAATGGATGGTGTTGAGTGCCTTGATGCGGACCTCGAACTCGCCCTTTTCGTCGTAAGCAAGCGGATGATCTGCGTCCTCGAAGGGCACGCGGAGATCGCGTTCGCAATAGGGGGCGTGTTCGAGGAACTGGGCAGTCTTTTTGGCGATGTACCCCGGAGGCGGCATGATGTGCGATGCGTTGCAGGTCTCGAAGCAGACAAACTTGCCCAACGGCATGTCGGTTGCGGAGTACCCGCCGAACTCATCGTTGTCCGAGCCATCGGTTGGGCGATCATCAAAGACCATTTTGTAGATCACGCCCTTGGGCATGACGATGTAGTCTTTTTTTCCGAACTTGAGTGTGCCGAACATGGTGTAGACGGTGCCGGACCCAAAGTGGATAAAGATGCACTCGTCGCCTTGCCCGTTTTTGTAGTGGTACTGCATCTGTGAATCTGGTTGGCACAATGACATCTCGACATCGCCATTGCCAAAGATCACGACGCGCCCCTTCACGGGGTCGCCTTGCTTCTTGAAGTTCTGCGTCTTGACATGACGCATGCGCATGACATCTTGTTCCACATATTCGACCTTTGTGGAGTAGAGCTTTTTCCATCCGGTGACCTGGGTGGGCGGGTGGATGTGGTACATGATCGAGCTGGGCCCGACGAACCCTTCGGTGCCGAAGAGCTCTTCGGAGTAGAGGGCGCCATCAGGACGGCGGAACTGGGTGTGACGCTTTTTGGGCAGCTTGCCCATCGACATGTAATATGGCATGGTTTGCCAACCTCATTCTTCCCCAATTCCATGTGTTCTGGGCCGGGGAGGGTGTTGAATGCACCGCCCGCCCAAAGTCCGGCGAACACACCGAATGGGTGCTGTGCATGGTATTCTAGCGAGTAAAGAGCAAGAAAAAGAGCATGAGAATCAAGGGCAATGGGCAAAAATGCCCAGAAATCAGATTGGATATGAAAACTTGTGCCCAACGAGGGTTCTGCCCGATGCTTGAATACCGACGGAACGGATCTTTTCGCCGGAGATGACATCTCGCGATTGGAGTGATAAACTTTGTTCTCAGCCGTTTGGAGCGGCATTGAAGGACTCACGCCCGCTGCTCGACCCCGATGGGACACGAGCGGGGGACAAAAAGAGGGCGTGTGCAAGAATCAGGATACATGGCAAGACCAAACCACCAATCATACTTTGGACCCTATCGACTCGTCCGCCCTCAGACCCCGGTGCTCGGGCTTGATCGTTGGGTTGTCCTCGATGAGCACAACAACACCAACCATGTGTTGTACCGCTTTGCGCCCGCCCACGACATCGCCGAACGCCGCCGACTCTTTGGCGCGATGCACTCGCTCTCGCGTGTGAACCACCCGCACCTGCTCAAACTCGAATCACTCAGCTTCGACGACCACAATCGGCTCTGCGTCATCACGCCTTACACCGGCAACCAGGACGGGCTGGTCACGCTCAAAGAACTCCTCGCCAAACGCGATGGCAAGCTGGGATCGGTCGAAGCCATCCGCTGCCTCGCGCACCTGCTCGAAGCATCACAGTCGGGCACCGATGCAAGCATCCATCACGGCGCAATCAATACGGACGAGATCCTCGTTGACCGCAGCGGGCGCGTGCAGATCGAACTCTACGGCATGTCCAACGCGATGCGCCACCAAGAAGTCTCGGCGGATCGCATCGCCGACGAAGTCCGCTCGATTGTTCGCATCGGGTACATCATGCTCGTCGGGCTTGAACCCGACGCGGACCGTGTCGCCCCGTCGCGATTGGTCCGCAAACTCGATCGGCTCTGGGACCGGTGGTTCGCCATCGGGCTCGACCCCGTTGACGGGTTTGTAGACGCGGCCCAAGCACTGCGCGCGTTGCCAATCCACGACAACGCGACCGAAGCACTCGCACAGCACCCGACGCTGCGCCCGCAGGTCCATCTCGGGTCCATGCTCCGCCGTCGGTTCCGCACCGCAGGCACCAAAGCCCGCACTGAATAAAAGTAGATTGCTCGCTCGACTTCCCCGCTGGCTTTATCCGTCGGTTGATCCATTTTGAGGATCATCGGGATCCTGTGGCGCATCGAGATGCTCCGGCGTGTCGAGACGCAGCTGCTGTTCAAGGGCCAGATCGTCGCCAAACCGCGTGCGGATCTGCTCGATGACGCTCTGTTCGGTTGCCTCGTCTTTGGCAAGCTCGAGCACCTCGAACCAGAGCAGCGGCGGCGAATCATCGAGCGATGGATGATCAAACAGCCCCATCCCCAACGCGCCCTTCCGCTTGATGTCCAAGAGAATCGACGCTTGACGCGGATTCATAAACTCCGTCGAGATCGAATCGGCGATGCTCAGCGCTTCGCTCGGGCGCCCGAGCCGAAGTTCGATCTGGGCGAGCAGCAAGATGCCCTTGGTGATTTGAGGCGTTGGAGTTGAATCAAGGGTGAGCAGCTGCCTGAGCAGCACGCTCGTCATGGTGTCGCCGAGGGCGGATTCAACCACAGCCTCGCACAACGAATCGCGGGGCAACGCGCTGCCCATCCGCAAGAGCGCATCGTGGCGTGCATCCTCGGTCGTCGCAGCGAGTGAAGCGAGTTCGATGAATCTCTGCTTGGTTGGTTGGTACCGGATCAATGAGTTGGCTGCGTGTGCATACACACCTTGATCGGTGCCCGCAGCATTCACCAATATCTCGGTTGCACGCGAGGTCTCGACCAAGGCGGACGCGGCCCGCTGACGGATCGCCGGATCATCATGCGATAAAAGGGATTCGAGTTGTTCGAGATTCTCAGTGCTTCCGAGCCGGGCCAGCAGTTTCATTGCTGCCGACGGGAGATCGGCGGGGTCTCGGTTCTCAAGGGCCATCATGAGTGTGTCGCGGTTGTCCGCATCGTCGATGAGGTCTTCGAGTTCCAACGCCCACGCTGCGGCCGTCGCTGCCTGGAACGGCGAGTCCTCGCGGGCACACCACCGGATCACCGCATCAACGGCGTCCGCATTGGGCCAACGAGACACCCCCAGCAGCATCGGCTCGGCAGCGATCGGATCGGTTTCCCTGCTGAGCGCCTCGGTGAGCACCACCATTGCATCGGGGGTGACGAGCCGAGTCAGCAGCCCCGCAGCGTCCGCCCGGATAGTCGCATCCGAACTCTTCATCAGCAGACTTGCTGCTTGTCCAACATCGGGTGACAGCACGATGCGAGCGGATAGATTCCGGTGCGCTAACTCGAACCCAAGATCAAGCAACGCCGAGCGTGGGTCGTTGAGCAACTCGGCGATCAGAGCCGATCGTTCCTCGCCTTCAAGCCGATCATGCAAACGCCGGTACAGCCCAACGACCTCACTGATACTGGTGCCCACCGCCCGAGCGGGTTCAGGGTCCAACTCGGCTTTGGGGAACCCACTGGTTTGTTCGATCTCGGGAAGAACCAGCGCGGCTGATGAAGGAATGGTGGGGGTAGCGACCTTTTCTCTCCTTGCGGAGATCGCTTCGGGTTCATGATTGACCGTCGAGGCGTGCTCAAGTGGGCGTAATACAGGTTTTTCAGCCTGTGTATGGGTCTGGGGGGTGCAAGCACCGAGGCATATCCCCGAGAGGGCCATGATGCCCGGAGCGGTCCAGAAGAGCAAGTTTTGGTATTGGGGGGGTCTTCATATCTTCATTCGGATGCCGCACGGAGTATTCTCGGTCTAGAAATCGGCATTTGACCGATGACTTGACCAGTGTCAGGTGGGTTTTCTTGGATTGGCAAACCCATTCTGGTATAGGATATGCCTCCGAGGCAATGTTGCCGCTCGCAAACCACTAAAGGATCTGGTCTCCACCATGAATGATTGGGTAGATGCAGAACAACATGTTGAACGGGCCCACGAGCTCTACGACGCGGGTCGTTGGGACGAAGCGGAGACCGAACTCCGCCAGGCGCTGTCGCTGAATCCCTATCAAGCCGAGTGGTACTTCAACCTCGGGCTGACCCTCGAAGCCGCGGGCCGCAACTCCGACGCCGCGACCGCTTTCGCCCAGTGCTTCACCCTTCACGAAGAGCACGACCAGCCCGATGCCAACTCCGCCCTGCTCGCCGGGGGCAACCTCGTCCGCGCAGATCGCCCAGAGTCCGCTCTACAGTGGTTCGACAAGGCCCTATCGCTCGAACCAATGAACATCACGATTTTCGTCAACCGGATCGAAGCCCTGATCGATCTTGATCGCCACGAAGAAGCCGAAGAAGTTTTTTACCTCGGTCAGCAGATCGATCCCGCGCACGGCGAGCTCTACGCCGCCATCGCCGAATCACTCATGAACAACAAGCACACCGAGCGTGCGGTCTGGTGCCTGCGTGAAGCAGCACGCCTGGACCCCGAGCTCCCGCGTGTGCGTGCCCGCCTGGCCGGCGCCTACGCCTCGGCGGGGCGACTCGAACGCGCCCGTCAGTTGTATCTGCGTGAGTTGCGGACCGATCCGGGTGATCTCGACACGCTCTTGGATCTCGGCGAGTTGCTGATGGACATGCACCGGTATACAGAATCGGGCGAGAAGTTCCGTCGGGTGCTCGAACTCGAACCCGATCAAGCGGATGCCCATTTCCTGCTCGGCGAGCTGGCCGAATACGAGCAACGCATCGCCGATGCACTCGTTCATTATGATGTCGTGATTCGGCTCGACAAAGAATACCCCGCGGTGCGCCAGCGCCTCGCGCGTGTGCTGCAACTGCGCAGCCGCGACGAGGACACGCCGAGGGTCCGAGACTTGCTCGGGCGTGAGAGCCGCGGGCTGCTCACCAAGAACGCCGAGGAAACAATCGAATCGCGTAAACCGCCGATCGAGGACATGGAAGAGGTCGCCGGGTTGTTGCTTGACGCCTCGATGACCAACGAAGCGATCCGCGTCTACCAGGCATTAATTGAGCGTCGCCCATCCAACCACCGGGCCCACCACGGGCTCAGCGTGGCGATGCTCGAAGCAACGCGTATCAACGAGGGCATCACCGAAGCCAAAGAAGCACTCAAACTCCAGCCCAAGTTCGTTCCCGCGATGCACAACCTCGCCTTGGCGTACCTGCGCGAGAACCAGTGGATTCGGGCACGGTATTGGGTGCGTCAGGCCCTACAGATCGAGCCCGACGATGCGCCGCTGCGTCGGTTGCGTCTCAAACTGCGCATCCATTCGACGCTGATCGGGGTCTTCTGGGCCAATCGAAAGTTCCGCACGATCTCGCGGGCGATCTGGTCATTGATCGGACGCCCCGTCCGCGACCCCGCCTAGGCATTGTCTGACGGCACATATTCCGGTGGGATGGGCTTCCAGCCCGTCTTCTTCCTGAGTTGGAACGAATAAAGAGACGGGCTGGAAGCCCATCCCACCAAGACAAGAAGCCGTCAGACACGACTCAGGCATTTCGCAAACTCGATTCAGATCCGATCGCCGAGCAGCCTTGAGGCTTCCTCGACATCCTTATCGCCACGCCCCGAGAGATTTATAATGAGATTCTCATCCTTGGGCATGCTCGATGCACGAACAACCCCAAACGCCACAGCGTGCGAAGACTCAAGCGCAGGAATAATCCCCTCATCACGCGAGCACCACAAGAACGCTTCGAGCGCTTCGTCATCAGTCACCGAGGTGTACGAAACGCGCCCCATATTCTTCCAGTAGCTGTGCTCTGGTCCCACGCCGGGGTAATCGAGCCCGGCCGAGCATGAATGCACATCGCTTGTTTGCCCGTTGGAGTCTTGGAGGACATAGCTCATCGAGCCGTGCAGCACGCCGAGCTTGCCGTGCGATATCGGCGCCGCGTGCTGCCCGAGTTCATCCGATCGCCCGCCCGCTTCGACGCCGATCAACTCGACGCCGGGTTCATCAACGAACGGGTAGAAAATCCCCGCCGCGTTCGAGCCGCCACCGACACACGCGACAATGGTGTTGGGCATGCCCCCGAGGTGACGCAGGCTCTGGGCCTTGGCTTCGCGCCCGATGATGGACTGAAAATCACGAACAATCATCGGGAACGGGTGCGGGCCGACGACCGAGCCGAGGATGGAGTGGGTGTTGCTGACCGATCCCATCCAGTCGCGCAATGCCGCGTTGGTCGCGTCCTTGAGCGTGCGCGATCCGTCATCAACGGGAATAACTTTGGCGCCGAGGATCTTCATGCGGACCACATTGAGGTGCTGACGCCGGATGTCCTCGGTGCCCATGTAGATCTCGCAGTTGAGCCCGAGGTGCGCGCACGCGGTCGCGGTCGCGACGCCGTGCTGTCCAGCGCCCGTCTCAGCGATGATCCGCTTCTTGCCCATCTTCTTGGCGAGCAACGCCTGCCCGAGCGTGTTGTTGATTTTGTGCGCCCCGGTATGGGCAAGGTCCTCGCGTTTGAGCCAGATCGTCGCACCGAGTTCCTTATCTTCATCCATCGCCCGCGATCTTCGGCTAAGCCCGCCCGCACGATACAACGGCGTCGGACGCCCAACATACAACCGATTCAGATCATTGAGCCGATCCCAGAACTGCTTGTCCTGGCACGCCTTTTGGTAGACCTCGCTGAGCTGACCAAGTGCAGCAACAAGGGTCTCGGGGACGAACACGCCACCACAATCGCCGTACCACCCGTTCTCGTCGGGGACCGCGCCGATGCGTTTGTTCAGGTCGGCTTCGTCGGTTGAAGTGGTGGGGGTTGGTGTGCTCATGGCGAATCCTAGTCCGTATCGTGCTTGTACACCCGATCGCCCCGCATCGCTTCACGCCGCCCCGCGCTGATATTGACACGCAAGAACAAGACCAGCCCGACGACAAAGAACCCGGTGAGCAGCCCGAGGGCGGGCGCGTCGCCGATCCACGCCTTGACCTGCCCGAACGAGAGCACACCAATCGCGCCGGCGAGTTTATAACTCATCCCCCAGAGCCCAAAGAACTCGCCCGTCCTGTGCTTGGGCGCAAAGAACCCAACGATCGACCGGCTCGCGGTGCCGATCCCGCCAAGCCCGATCCCGATCCCGTTGCCGATGACCCAGAACATCCACTGAGGCGGATTATTCGGAATCGCCAACTCCACCGCCAGCATCGATCCGCACGAGACGATCCACACACCCAAGAACGCCAAGATGGTGATGCGGATACCGATGCGGTCCTGGAACTTGGCGACAACGATCGCCGTTGCGCCCGCCGTCACCGTGAGTTGGAGCGTGAAGTAGATCAACTGCTCACGCTGGATTCCGAAGTCCGAAGCGATGATGGCCGCGAACATAATCATGGTCTGGACACCAAACCCATACACAAAGAACGCGACAAGGAACCGCACAAGCTGGCGGTGCGATTGAAGATGACGCACCGAGCCGGCGATTCGTTCGCGGAGAGCCAGAGTTTGCTTTGTACTCGCGTGCCCCTCGGGTTCACGCAAAAACATCATCGCAGGGATCATCCCCAACGCGAACCACACGCCGGCGATCACAAAGAACACTCGCCAATCCTCGGGTGATCCGAGCCCAAAGAACATCGCCCCAGCCGCAACGACAACCAGCAGCAGCACGCCCCCGACATAACCCATCGTCCACCCGATCGCCGAGACCCTGCCGATCGTGCGTGGGGTCGAGATCCCGGGCAGGAAACTCGCGAGCATGTTCTCGCCCAGCTGATACATAATGTTGGCCGGGATAAACAGCAGAAGCCCGATCCACCCCGAGCCCGGTCGGATCAGACTCAACAAAATAGTGAGCACGACGCAGCACACGCCCGTGCCCATCAGCACCAGTTTTCTCCTGGATTTTCGATC
>JAESUL010000290.1 GCA_016763115.1 Phycisphaerales bacterium
GCACTGGGTTGACGCATCGAGGCGAGCCGACGACGAAGCACGCCGGCGGCGGCTTCGGATTCAGTCGCCACACCAAACTCGGCAATATCTCCGGCATCGTTCTCGATCACGCGGGCCGACCGGCGAGAACGCGAGGGCAACCGGACCTGGGACTGCTCGTGTTCATACATAGACTCGTCAAGGTACTTGTCTTGCAACTCGTCGGCTTCACGAAGCGTGCGGGCAAACGACTGAGCGATTGAATCGCCTTCTTCATCGCGGACCTTGAGCAGCACCGAAGCGACATCCTCGGGGCTGTCGAGTTCGCACAGCACATTCATCGCCCCCATCTGCGCCCGCTTGCCTCGCCCGCCTCCGGCGTGCGATAACAACAGAATACGACGATCAAACCGCATCACCACAAGCGTCATCCGCGATGAAACCGGGTACCGCCCGAGGACCTCGACGAGCCCGCTCGGCGCACTGCCGCCCGCGCCCATCGCACCGGCGAGCCCACCCTGGCTCTTGGCAAGGCGTTTGTACAACTGCCCGAGCCCGAAGATCAGAAGCAGAATCCCGCCCAGCGCAAGCACGGTCTGGAGCATGCTCCCACGCTCGAACATCTTGTTCTTGACTGCCGATCCCCCACCAATGGGCTCTTGCGACAACGGGGCAACAAACGGTGAAGGCTCTGCGATGCCCGCATTCGCAGAAGTCGATTCATCCTGACGAGGCACACCGATCGGCTGCGAAGA
The DNA here is from genome assembly GCA_016763115.1 of Phycisphaerales bacterium. Classification (GTDB taxonomy): domain Bacteria; phylum Planctomycetota; class Phycisphaerae; order Phycisphaerales; family UBA1924; genus UBA1924. Next base: position 735 of record JAESUL010000290.1, read on the forward strand.
CGAACGCGTACGAGCGATCAACGCATTGTCAAGACTGACTTGGGCATGGGCTGCGGGTTGGGCCGGTTCTCGCACTTGCGGCATAACGACCCGCACCGGCTCTTCGTCAGGCAATGGCCCAACTTGGGCCAATGACGGAGCGCCTGCGATGGCGAGAACATAAAAAACAAAGGCAAGTCGTATCTGCATATCGCCATCCTGGCTGTGCAGGGGCGAATCCTCCGCCCCGGTCAATATTTAATCACTCGGACTCAATCTTCCTTGAACGAAACAATCTCGTTGATCCGCACGCAGAAGTTCTCGTTGAGCACCAGCACCTCGCCCTTAGCGACATGCCGATCGTTTACATACACATCAACCGGATCGCCGGCCAGTTTATCGAGCTCCACCACCGCGCCCTCGTTGAGCTTGAGTACATCCTCAACAAACATCTTGGTCCGCCCGAGCTCGATGCGGACATTGAGATTCACATCCGAGAGTAGATCAAGCCCCTCGTTGCCCGTGCCCGCACCTGAACTCTTGAAGACTGGTTCGTTGAACGGCGTTCCCGCCGATGCCGAATCACCCGCAGAATCCGCGATGCCTTGCACTCGCCCGATTGCCGACATCGCGGCGGCGAGTGCTTCGGCTTCGGAATCAGACATCTCGGCTTCTGCCTGGTCGCCACCCTCTGTCGAAGCGTCTTCACCATCGACAGATGCCTGGGGCTCTGCCGCGGATGCCTCGTCGGTATCCCCTTGCGGGTCAACGGCTTCGGACTGCTCGGAATCTGGTTGCTCAGACTCGGGCGTCGCTTCGTTGGTTCCTTCGGCGTTGTCTGTATCGTCGGGCATCTGGGGTATCCATTGGCATCGCGGTGTGCCGATCCGGCGCAGCTCGACCCACACCGGGCCTTGCTGATCCAGTTATCGGCCTTGCGCCTTTGGATTGTCCAGTTCTTGCGCACAAAGCGCAGACTTTGTTTCGTTGCGCAGTCATTGCGCACTTTCTGCCCGTCACGCGAATCAGCTGTCCGCGGGGAAGCCCTTGCACTCGGGGATGATGACCCGGTCGATCAGCGGGATGCCGTCGGGGTCGACTCCGAACTGGTCGTTGAGGTAGCTGGTCACCTGGCGGGTGATGGTCGCCAGATCCGGCTCGCGGAGGTGGCGATCGTGGGCACGCCGAAAGATCAGCGCCACGCCTTCTTTGAGTGTCGCCGCATCACGCTCTTGCAGGCGGGTGATCTCGGCGAGGTTTTTCTGACGAACACGCAAGAAGATTTCAACGCGCCATTCCCAGACGCGCCCGGTCTGCATGTTCTGGAATCGTTCTTTGAGCAGTTCGACCTCGACCGGCGCTTCATCGCCCGTGTCTTCGAGCCCGATTAGTTCGCCGGCTTCGACGCTCTTGGGTCCGCCGAGCTTGGTGATGATCAGGTACAGACCCGCGCCCTCGACGATCATGATGACCGCGATGATGATGATCATCTTGAGCCCGCCTCCGGATTTCTCCGTGGACTCTTCGGTTCCTTCGGGTGTTTCAGCTGCGTTGGTTTCTTCGTCGGCCATGTCGTTCTCTCATGTTGCTCGGGCGGAGGGGATTAGTCCCCAACGCCGGTGAAGTCTGGATCGGGGTGGGTCTGGTCCACGGTCCGACCGGTCTGGAAGATCTGAACTCGGCGATTGGTGACCGATCCTTGCCCCGAACCACCATCAAGGGTCATCGGTTCGGTATTCCCCGCCGATTCAACCCGCAAGATCGCTGGTTCAACCGCGCATTCTCGGACCAAGAAGTCCTTGACCACCTGGGCACGCTTGTAGGCAAGTTCGTCGAACCCGTACCCGGATCGTTTCTCTTCGACGCCCCACGCGTGCCCCACCACCGGGCAGATGTATTTCTGTCCGCGGATCTTTGGTGCGATCTGGGATTGGATCATGTCCTTGTTGCGTTTGGTGAGCTCATAGCTCCCGGCCTCGAAGATCACCGATGCGCCGATCGCGTGGCGGGCACCCTCCTGGACGACCGCGACTTTTTCTTCACGCCCGGGGACATTGGCGTTCACATTTTCATCGGTCGATCGTCGGTCACCGTCGCGTTTGGCCCGCTCGGAGTTCTGGCTGACTTCTGAGTTGGAGATTGATTCAAGGATCTTGGCGAGCCCGAGCCCGCCGTCGGCACCCATGGCGCTGTTGACTGAATCGAGAATTTTCTGGTATTCGTCTGGTTTCTTGAGCTCAGAGAATGCCGCCAGAAGGATAAAGAAGCACAGCAGCAGCGACATCAGGTCGCCAAAGGTCAGCACCCACTCGGGGACCTCTGCTTTGGGGGCTTCCTTTTTCTTGGGCATCGCGGGCACCTCTCTGACTGGGCGTGATTATTACGCGGCTTGTGCTTCGTCCTCACCGAACCCGACGCGCTGTGCGGGTGGGAGGTAGGTCAGCAGTTTGCTCTCAACAACACGCGGGTTGTCACCCGATTGGATCGACATCACGCCGGCGATAATTACTGTTTTGAGCAGGACTTCTTCCTGGTCGTTCATGTACAGCTTGTCGGCGATCGGGCCGGCGAACACATTGGCGATCACCGCACCATACAGCGTCGTGATCAACGCCACGGCCATACTCGGACCGATCGATGCCGGGTCGTCCATCGAGCCAAGCATAAAGATCAGCCCCATCAGCGTTCCGATCATCCCGAACGCGGGTGCGTACTTGGCGAACTGGTCGAGGATCATTTTGCCGGCCATATGCCGATCCATGAGCCCTTCGAGCTCGGTTTCCATGATGACGCGGATGAGTTCGGGGTCGGTGCCGTCCACGGCCATTTTGATCCCGCGAACAACGAACTCTTCTTTCATGTCACCGACATGGTTCTCGAGGCTCAAGATTCCTTCGCGCCGAGCGATCTCTGCGAATCGGACCAGATCCCGGATGACCTCTGCGACATCCGAGGTATCGTTGAAGATTGATTTGAGAACCACCGCGTGGACCTTGAGGATCCGCGCCAAGGGGAACGCACAAATGACCGCGCCCGTCGAGCCGCCAAGGACGACCACGACCGAGGGGATGTTAATCAGCGCGAGCGGATCTCCGCCGAGCACGACCGCGAGCCCAACCGAAGCGAGGGCGACGCCGAGTCCAATGAGTGTACCTATATCCACCGCGAATCCTCCATGCGTTGGGTAGAGCATCCGAGCTCCAACGCATATTCTCACATCGTCGTGAAAATGGGGATTCTTTACCGACAACGCGGGATTCGGCGGATTCTGGGCGAGCCGAAGGGATATCCGGACGCTGGGTTTACGCCGGTGGACACAAACGACGCAGGTGGCGTTCGTATTCGATGACCCTGCGGATCATCTCCTTGCTCGTTTCGAGCACGACGAGGTGCTCGCCGGACACCAGCGTGATAATGGTGTCCGGGCTCTCCTCGATGGTCCGGATAAGCTCGGCGTTGAGCACGAACTTCTGTCCATTGAGCCTTGTCAGCGCGATCATGGCAGTTCCTTCTCGATCATCTTATCGACCGAGCACCAAGAGCTGCTGGATCAACTCGTCAGCGGTCCGGATCACACGCGACGACGCGGAATACCCCGTCGAGGTCAGGATCAACTCGGTGAACTCTTGCCCGAGATCCACATTGGACAACTCGAGTGCTCCCGAAACAATGGTCCCGTTGCCCAGTTCACCCGCACCCGCGACGGCCGCGGGTCCGGAGTTGGGCCCGGTTGCGAACAGGTTGCCGCCCGCATCGATCAGCCCGGCGGGGTTGGAGAAGTTGGCCAGCACGACCTGCCCCATGGTGCGGATCGCGCCATTGGAGAACCGACCGAAGATCACCCCATCTTCGCCTGCAGCGAATGTTTCAAGCGTTCCGGGAGGAAGCCCGTCGGTGGCCAGCCCGATGAGGTTTGAGCGTGTATCAAGCGAGGTCGTCTGTCCGGAATCAGAGATGAACCGAAGATCAAAGGTCAACGGCGTCCCGGCGCCAGTGTTCTGGCGGTCCACGGTGACCGAGATTGATGAGCTATCCGGGGACATCTGCCCGTCGGTGTCAAACTGCAGCGTGCCCGTCGAGATGGCGAGATCGAGATTCGTATCATCCGCGGATTCAATAAAGTACTGCCAGACCGGGCCGGTATCGGGGGTTGAATCGAGCACCATGGTGACATCGATGCGGATATCGGTTCCGAGCGAGTCATAGGCGATGAAGGTTGTGCGGATACTCTCGCCGTCGGCGGTCGCGGTCTTGTCGGCGACGAACGGCGAAGACACAAACGCGCCGGAAGAATCAAGGAGTTGAATATCACCAGTACCGAGCGTGATATCACTGACCAACCCGGTATTGCCCACGATCTGGATGATCCCAGTCAGCGGATCAACACTCACTCCCGGCGTATTGCCATCGGGGTTCGCCCCCGCAGCGCTCTGGATCCCCATCGCGGCATCCATGAAATCCATCATGTCCTGCACGGTGGTGCCCGCGGTAATATCGAGCGACGCATCGGGGAGCAGGGCTTCGCCCTTCTTGACTCCGGTAATCATGATCGTTTGCCCCGCAGCAAACAATGCGTTGCCCGGCGAGTTCGGGTCTTCGATGCTGCTGAGCAATGATGTCGAGGAGATGAACACCCCACCGAGTTCGCTTAATCCTGCCGTCGCAGTACCGAGCAGGTCAATGATCGAGCCCTGCGTGGGGATGTCGCCATCCTTATTCAGGTTGCCGACCAGGGAGACATTTTCTGTTGCCTCGGCGATGGTGCGTTTGCCGACGGGGATATTAATCGGGACGAGATTGCCGGTGAGAAGGTTGAAGTTTTCATCGACCGCGTACCCAAGCAGGCGCTCGCCGGTCGCGGTGGTCAGGTTATCCGATGGGTCCTGGCGGAAGGTGCCCGCGCGGGTGTAGAAGGTCTGCCCCTCGCGTTCAACGATGAAGAAGCCCGAGCCGTCGATGGCCAGATCGCGTAGATCCCCGGTGGGGCTCAGCGAGCCGTTGGCGAAGTTGCGTTGCACCGCGCCGATGGCGACGCCGTTGCCGATCTGCTTGGGGTTCACGCCCCCGAGTACATCGTTGGGCGAGGTTCCCAGCCCAAGGTTCTGGGTAAACATGGAGGAGAAGAGCATCCGCGAACTCTTGAATGCAACGGTATTGATATTCGCAATATTGTTGCCGATGACATCGAGTTTCCTCGCGTTCGCGTTAAGCCCGCTAAGTCCGATGAGCAATGATGTGGTGGATGCCATGTTCTTGGTTCCTTCGATTGATCAAGGGGTATAGCCCTCGACCCGGTAAAAACTAGACCGATGCGTTCTCTGGAAGGGACCGCACCAGGGAGGCATTTCGCACGCCGCGTGCCAAGCCGCTGATGCCAATGATTCCACTGATGCGCAAGGAACTTGGCTGTTGTTCGACCAGGTCGGCATTGTTTTCTTCACTGGGCGCACGAATGTACGCATCGATCCCGCTCACCGCGTCGTGGTGTGATTGTTCGATCTCTTCGAGCACCGTGCGAGTGCGCACATCCACCCGCAGCACCCGCTCATCGAGCTGCACCAACGCCTGGTCGGAACCGACCACCATCACCCGGTCAACAGCGATGCCCAGCGCCTTACGCTGTTCGATATCGAGTTCACGATCGAGCTCTGCGGTGAGGTGTACAGGGAATCCGGATTCGGGATTCCCGGCGCGTGCGCGGGTGAGCATCGCCGAGAAATCGATCTCAGTGACCGGGATCGGTGCCTGATCCAAAGGATCAAACGGGCGAACCCCGCGCCCAAGATGCATGAGGAGTTGTGCTGCTTCTTGGGTCATCACCAATGCCTTTTACCGATCGGGTTGCCCCTACCCGGTGATTTTCTCGACCTCGTGTAGTACGCCGTCATTCTTCACTGGAGTGATATCGTACTGCCCAATAGAGGGCAACTGCACTCCATCACCACCGGGGAAGACGGGGACATCATCGCCATCGTCATCTATATCCGGGTCTGGATCTGGATCTGGTTCCGGTTCTGGGCCGCCAACCAGTGGACCGACAATCTCGTCCACATTGCGGAAGAACATCCGCGACCCGTCGAACAAGTTGAGCACCGGGCCGTCGGCGGTCTGCGAGACCGAGATCACCAGATCAGCGACCCGTCGGTTATCCAGCGTGATCCCGCTAACAAGGTTGCCGATCAGTTGCGACGCCGAGGCGAGTTCGCTCTGGGCAACGAGTTGCTGGAGTGAACTAACCATCTGCGTGTTGGACTCGATCGTCCGGATGGTTGCGAGCTGTTCGAGCGTCGCCTGGGTATCGTTGGGCTCGAGCGGGTCCTGGTTGGTCAGCTCGGTAAAGATGATCTTGAGAAACTCCCCCGAGGTCAACGCGCCGAGCGCGTTGGGAGTTGAAGAGTTGGCTGGATTCGAGCTAAAAGAGTTGATAGCACTCATTGGTGATACCTTTCGTATTTTTATGCCACGGTATCAAGACCGAGTTCGGTCCAGACGCTCTGCGGTTCATTCGTTTCGGTTGTATCCGCTGCATCTTTGGTTCCGATGGTTTCAGATGCGCCGTCGGATCTGCTTGCTTTGGAATCTTGCTGATCGGTTTGCGTGTTCTGCTGTTCGAGGCTGGCCCCAAACCCGCTCGAATCGCGGTGGTCAACATTCAACTCTTGGACCCGAACACCCTTGGCCTCGAGCTGCTCTCTCAATCCCTTGAGCCCTTGCTCGATCGCATCGCGTGCGCCGGCGGATTCGGTCTCAAAGCGGACACGGACCGCGCCGTCTTCGGTCGAGACGCGGATCTTCAGATCACCGAGGTGCCCGGGGCTGAGCCTCAGCGTCATCGAACCACCCGAAGTCCGCAGGATCGAAGCAAGCCCGCGTTGGACCTGGGCCATCACCGCGGCACGGTCTCTTTGCATGGTGGTTGCCGTTTGCTTGATCACACCGAGCTTGGGCGAATCATTCGCGTCTTGCCCGATCGAACCGCTATCGGCTGATGAAACCGCGCTGACACCGGCAGGACTTGATGATGCTTGTGCAACCCCAACCGGCGATGATGAAACCAAAGAACGAGCGGTCGCAATGCGATCGAGTACCGCCCGGATCGCTGGGGGAATCACAGCAGCGGCGGGAATAGATTGAGCCGCCGACTCAGCAGATGGTTTCGTCTCCGGCTTGGCATCCGGATTGGAAACCGGCTTTGCATCTGGCTTGGTTGGTGGGGTTCCGGGGATCAGTTCATTCTTGTCAGCCGGTTTGCCCTTGAAGACATCGACCACAACATCACCGAACGGAGACTCGCCCTTGTCAACCGGATCTGGACCGATCTGCGTGATCGTTGCTTCATTGACTTGTGGCCTTGGGGCTCCGAGAACTTCGGGCCCCTTCGGTGCTTTACCTGGGCCCTTGAGGGGATTTATTCCGGGGGTCTGACTGATACCTGGTATCAGATTATCTGTTGGAGTAATCGGTTTTATCTCAGGACTCGGGCTGGTGTCCGCACTCGTATCAACCGTGTCGATGTTCTTCACTTCGGGCTTAAAATCGGCACCCGGCGTCAGGAGGTCTGATTCCCCCGACGGGTTGAGCGGGAGAACATCCACTGTCGGACCAGTGGGTATTGGTCCTACGGGAGCCAACTCAGACTCTTGCGTATTTGAAACCGGGACTCTTTCGTCACCCTGCTCTTCTTCTCGAAGTCGGCGCTCACGAGCCATCCGACTGCTTTCGGCTTCCTTTTCCTTTGAACGCCCTGCTCCGGGATCGGACTCCTCGCCGGGTACCTTGCCCGAACCATCGAGCTCAGTCGATTGAACAACCAGTGATGTATCAGGGAAGGGCTTGGACGGATCACTACGACCAGAAGCGTCGGGTCTGTATTCGTCCAACCCGCGTTCTATGTTTTTTCCCTTGGACGCCTCGGCACGCGCATCAAGCACCTCGGTGAACACCTGCGTTGATTTCGCGCCCGAGCGCACACTCTGCGCGTTGAAGGGTCGAATCTGCGTGATTGCTGGCTGGAACAGTTCTGTTTTTATGGTCATTGTGTTGCCTCATCCGTTGGGCGCGGCCCCCAGGCCACGCGTACGCAGAGACTCAAGCAACTGGGCTGCCAACTGATTATCACTCTTGATAAACTCGGTAAAAATCTTGATCCGGATCCGATCATCCATCTTGGACAGGTACGAAACCACCTGCTCATGCTTGCCATCATCGAGCAGAACCTGCAGCGATGCCTTGGCATCCTTGGGCTTGAGCCCTTCGAGCACCGAGAGTGCTTTGGCGAACTGGTCGGCGCCCTCGATCACCTCGAGCCGAGCCCGCATCGCATCAAACGCATCTTGCTCGGCTTGAAGTTTGACCCGATCTTCGTCGATCATCCGCTGCTGGCGTACAAGCGAAGCCTTGAGGTTCTCGATCTCTCGTTCGGTTCTTGCCTTGCGTTGCCGATCCACCTGCGTCATTTCTACGCGGATATGGTTCCGCTCGTCGGTGGTCAGGGCGGTTGGGGGGAGGGGTTTCTCGGTGTTTGCCAACAGCTCGGCGGCTTCCTTCTCCTCGGCGGCGACCCGCATGTCGCGTTGCATGATGGTTTCGCCAAAGAGCGACTGCACCTCCATCATCCGCCCCGGATCAACACGACCAGAAGAGAACATCCAACCGGCGAACCCGAGGATCCCGAGCAGATTGAGAATCGCGATGACCGAAATGACTTTGAAGAGTTTGTTCACAGCAGTGCTCCCTGTGTTCGAGCATGGCGCATGACCGCCAGTTCATCCATCTCGCGGGCCTCGCGGGCCTTGACCTCGTCTTTGTATGCTTGCAATGCACGATCCTTGAGCAGCTCGACCGCTTTCTTGGCAGCCGACGCTTTGGCCAGTTCCGCGCGGGCTTCTCCGAGTTTGGTGTACACGCCGGCGAGTTCGAGCACCGCACGATGGGCATCGAGGTGGTGCCCGAGCGTCGCCGAGGCTTGGAGTTTGACCGATTGCAGATCCACCCCGCCGCCGGTGCCCGCCCCGAGCGCATCACGCAGTGTCCGCTTTTCATCGTCCATCATCATCTGGCATCGACGGATCCGATTCTCAAGCCCGGTCTTGGCCCGCTCTTGCTCGGCGACCACGAGCTGCTTGCCGCGTTCGGTGCGCTCGCGTTGTTCGAGCACGGGCTGGAGTTTGAATCGGAAACGGCGCATTGGTCAGGTCTTCCTATCGTTGGATGAACGGGTTGGCGGGTGCTTGCTGCCCCGAGCTCATGATTTTTTTTCGTTGCGCGATCATCTCGCCGCTCTGGAGCGCGAGTTTCATCAGCATCTGCTGCGCAGGATCAAAGGCTGCCTGCTCATCGGTCCGCTGCATCAGCAACTCGTTGATCACCCCGACCATATCAATCGCGGTGTCGGTGTCGGGGTTGGCACCCGAGGCGTAGGCACCGATCTGCACAAGATCCTCGACATCGTGGTAGGCTGCAAGCAGACGCATGATCTGATGACGCGCCGCGGTATGCCCGGAATCAGAAACATCCCCGGCGACACGCGAGACAGAATCGAGCACATCAATCGCCGGGAAGTGCCCCTTCTGGGCAAGCTTGCGGCTCAGAATCACATGCCCATCGAGAATCCCACGGGCAGCGTCGGAGATCGGCTCGCTCATGTCGTCGCCTTCGACCAGAATCGTGTACAACCCGGTGATCGAGCC
>JAESUL010000291.1 GCA_016763115.1 Phycisphaerales bacterium
GATCGGCTCGGTTTTAACCTCATGCACGATCACCCGATGACCATCGAGATCGCGGGCATTATCTTGCTGATGGCGATGCTCGGAGCAACGGTTCTCGCACGCAAGCACACCGAGTTCGAGGACGAACTCAAGGCCTCGCACGCCAGAACGCTCGGGCTCGATAACTCGGCGGGGGGTCAGTCGTGATTGATCCTGTACTGACCTTGGCGCAGCAATCGTTCCCCGCTCCGCTGGGTGATTCGATGTTGGCGCATTACCTGTTCGTGTCGGCTGCAATGTTTGTCATCGGGCTGGTTGGGTTTATCACTCGCAAGAACATGATTGTGATGTTCTTGTGCACCGAGTTGATGTTCCAGGGCGCGGGGCTCGCGTTGATCGCCTTTGGGCGTCACCACCTCAGCGCCGATGGCGAGACCTTTGTGATCTTCGTGTTGTGTGTTGCCGCCGCCGAGGCCGCGATGGCACTTGCGCTGGTCGTGCTGCTGTTCCGGCACCGTGAAACGCTCAGCGCTGAGGCGTGGAAGGAACTCAACGGATGATCCAGATGATCTCTACGCTTTTGGGTTCGATGCCTGCATTGGCGGCCGCTCCGGGTTCTTCGGGCAAGGCGGCCGGACAAGCAGTTGTTGAAGTTGGGACGGGGCCCGCTTGGGTTCTGTTGATTCCGTTCTTGCCTTTGCTTGGGTTCGTGCTCTGTGCGATTTACGCAGCGATTGGCAATAAATCCAAACTCCCCGCGTGGACAACGGTGGGGTTGCTTGCGGTTTCGTTTGTGGCGACGGTGTCGATGTTTGTGTCGTTCGATGGGCCATATACGGTACATGCGTTCGATTGGATTCAGGTGCATTTTGGTGAGAAGTCGTTGATTGCGGACTTCTCGTTCTACGTTGATAAGTTGACGATTCTGTGGATGCTGTTTGTGACGGGACTGGCGACGCTGATTGCGTTGTACGCCAGCGAGTACATGTCTCACGATATTGGCACCGGGTACTGCCGATTCTTCTCGGCGTTCGGGTTGTTTGTATTCTCGATGGCGTGTTTGGTCATGGGCGACAACCTGCTGATGCTTTATCTGGGTTGGGAAGGCGTGGGGTTGTGCTCGTACCTGTTGATCGGGTACTTTTACAAGAAACCGTCCGCGGTCGCTGCCGCCAAGAAGGCCTTCATCGTCAACCGCATCGGTGATCTCGGGCTTGCGCTGGGGATCTACCTGATCTTTGTGCACTTTGGCACGCTTGAATACACCGAGTTGTTCAACAACGAAAAGCTCTTGGGCTATGTCGCCGACGCTTCGCGGGGTGATTTTTCCGCCATCCCTGGTCAAGCCCAGTGGATCGCGTTGTTGCTGATGGTTGGTGCGTTTGGCAAGTCTGCCCAGTTCCCGTTGTATGTCTGGTTGCCCGTCGCGATGGAGGGCCCGACCCCGGTGTCTGCGCTTATCCATGCGGCGACGATGGTGACGGCAGGGGTGTACCTGATCGCCCGGATGTATCCGGTGTTCCTCGTCTCGGAGTTCGCGCTGCCAACAGTTGCATGGATCGGGACGATCACCGCGGTGCTCGCGGCAACGATCGGGATGGCCCAGTTCGATATCAAACGCATCATGGCCTACTCGACCGTGTCCCAACTCGGCTATATGTTTGCGGGGCTTGGATTGTTGACGACTACGGGCGCTGCGTTCCATGTGTTGACCCATGCGTTTTTCAAGGCGTTGTTATTCCTCGCGTGTGGTGCGGTGATGCATGGGTTCGCCGGTCAACTTGATCTTCGCAAACTCTCGGGTGTTTCGTGGATGAAGGGCTGGGGCATCGTCGGCGTGACGATGTTGATCGGGTGCATGAACCTTGCGGGGTTGCCGTATATCACGAGTGGTTTTTATTCCAAGGACATGATTCTCGCTGGTGCGTTTACGACGCCGGGGTATTCGATCATTGGGTGGTTGCTTGTCGGGACAGCGATTTTGACAGCGTACTACACCTTCCGGGTGTACTTCCGCGTGTTTGTGGGGCCGCAGCACGCCGAGCCAGGTGAAGATTATCATGGTGATGACGACCACGGATTCCATCCGCACCCGCCGGGGTGGGCGGTCAATCTGGTGCTTTGTGTGCTTGCGTTTGCATCTATCGCTGCGATTTCATTGGCGTATATCAACAAGGCCGAGTCGTATGGGTGGGTTGGTTCGATGGTGCAGGATTCGAGCGCGTATTTTCATTCCCCGTATGCCGACGCGGCGTACGGCGTTGCCAAGGGTGAAGTTGATCCGGTCAACGGGCCGGTGGGCTACAAGGCGCCCGTTGCCGTGTTTGGAATGACGGCACACAATGCGATGATTCTGATCTCTGGCGCCGGTGCAATCCCTGGCGTATTGATCGCTGCGTTTTTCCACGGCCCCAAGGGGTGGCAGGGGCTCTTTATTGGTGGCCGCACGGAAGCGGGCAAGTGTCGTATGGATGCGGTCGCCAAGCGATTTGGTCCGATCCCCAAGATGGCTGAGAACAAGTGGTATGTTGACGAGTTTTATCAGATGGAGCTCGTTGGCCCGCTGCGTGTGCTCTCGCATGTGCTCCATTGGCTCGATAAGTTGCTCGTTGACGGGCTTGTGAATCTCTTTGGGTTCCTGCCTCGGCTGTTTGCTTGGGTGATCCGCCCGAGCCAGTCTGGGGTGCTCCAGGGCTACGCCGTCAGTATGGTCGGCGGGGTGGTCATCCTGCTCGTCGTGGTGATGGTGGTCGTTCTGCGGACAGGAGGTGCAGCGTGAATCCGCAAGTCATCCAACTCTTGATTCTCCTCATCGCACCGGCATTCGGTGCGTTGATGATCGCGCTCTTCGGCAAGCCCGAACGGGCGTACCGCACGGCGCTCATTTTGAGCCTCGTCATGCTGCTGCCGATGCTCGGGCTGCTCGCCGGCTTTGATTGGAACCACGGCGGCGACTTCCAGTTCGCCTACTCTCTGCCCTGGATTGCTGATCTCGGGCTCGAGTTCTCCATCGGTGTCGATTCCGTATCGATATTGCTGATCGCGCTCTCGGTCATGCTCGGCCCCATCGTTATTCTCGCATCCAAACGCGCAATCACTGAAAATCGCAAAATGTACTTCGCTTGGTTGCTGGTTCTCCAGTCGGCCATGGTGGGCGTGTTTATGTCCCGCGATTTGTTGTTGTTCTACATCTGTTTCGAGTTCACACTGCTGCCGATGTTCATTCTTATCCGCGTGTTCGGCTCGACCAATCGCGTTGCCGCGAGTATGAAGTTCTTCCTTTATACCTTTACCGGCTCGATGATGACCCTCGCGGGGATGGTGTACATTGTGTACTTTGTATCCACCCAGACCGGGGTTTGGACGCTGGATATCGCCACGCTGACGCACCACGCCGGTGCGATGAGCATGAGCGAACAGACCTGGGTGCTTGCTGCGATGCTTGCGGGCTTTGCCGTCAAGGTCCCGCTGTTCCCGTTCCATACCTGGCTCCCGCTCGCGCATACCGAAGCACCAACCGCGGGCTCGGTGATCCTCGCGGGTGTGCTGCTCAAACTGGGCACCTACGGCATCTACCGCTTTGCGATTCCGTTTGCGCCCAACGCTTTTTATGAATATGCCCCGGCGATCGCAATCCTGGCCATCATCGGCATCATCTACGCGGGCTTGATCTGCTGGGTGCAAACCGATATCAAGAAGCTCGTCGCATACTCCTCGGTGAGTCACCTCGGGTTCTGTGTGCTCGGGCTCGCTGCGATCAATGTCTCCGGGTTTAGCGGCTCGATCCTGTACATGCTCAGCCACGGCCTGTCCACTGGCGGGCTGTTCCTCATGATCGGGTTCATGTACGAACGCTACCACACGCGTGATA
>JAESUL010000292.1 GCA_016763115.1 Phycisphaerales bacterium
TGCCCTGACAACCCTTGTTTCACTCGTACACGCACAAGATGCACCCGCCGCCGACCCACCCCCCGTGTCCGTCTATCCCGAGGCGTACACGCCTAGCTGGTCGGACAACGACATCGCCCTGATCGCCAAACAGCTCGCCGGATCATGGAAAACAGTTTCCGCAGTCGACAGCGGACGCAATGAGGACGGCTCGGTCGCGACGACTGACCTGCTGCTCAACATCGCCCCCGTCGCTATCGACGGGCTCAGCGATACGCTGTATGTCGAGAGTTTCCACGCCCAAACACCCTGGGCCCCATACCGCCAGGCCGTTTTCCAGCTCTACCGCTACAAGGGCGAGGTCCGTCTGCGGACCTACGAGATCACCGTCGGCAGCGAATCACTCGGAGCGTATTCCGCGATGTGGGCGGTCCCCGAATACTTCCCTCAGCTTTCATCAGACCAGATGATCGCCACCCTCGATGTGGACCTTGAACCAACATCCACTGGTTTTACAGGCTCAACGCCGTATCCATACCCAACCGGATCGGGCGGGGCGGTCGAGATGACCAGCTCCTTGACACTCGATGGCGACACCCTGACCACCGCGGACCGCGGATACGACGCCGATGGCAATGTGGTCTGGGGTGCGGGCGAGAACGATTCGTACACCTTCGTACGGACCGAATCTCCGATCACCGTCACCAAGCACGACAACGGGCTGGCCGTCCTCCAGATCGGCGGGCAGGGCGAAGAGATCGTCCAAATCGGCGACAAAATGCATGTGCATTACTCGGGGTACCTCATGGATGGTTCTCGATTCGATTCCAGTTCCACCCGAGGGGTCCCTTACGGGTTCACCTATCCCCCAGGATCAGGTGCCATCGAGGGCTTCGGCAGCGGCATGGACGGGTTCGCACTCAATGACCACCGCAAACTGGTCTTCCCAGGCGCATTGGGGTACAAAGAGCGGGGCAATCCTCGCGCGGGCATCGAGCCCAATGCAGCCCTGCTCTTTGATGTGCACCTTGTCCAGATCGACAAAGCCCAGAAACCTGTCGTACCGGCTCCCCCTGCCCAAGACTGATCGAAAGATCACATCGACCTTCGATCTTTATTACACAGCGTCCCCGACGCTGTGCTTTTTTCATGCCATCGCTGTATTCTGCGCAAGGGTTGATCCGGTCGCCGGGATACCATCGAGCACCCGCTGGTGGAGCGGCATCGAAACGGTCATGCTCTGAAGTCGAGAGAGTGACTTGTAAAATAAGGATGCGTGGTGCTCAAACAGAAGAGTAATCTCTTTCTCACCCTCTTCGGATTCGTCGATATGCTCGCGATCTCCGGGGCGTGCCTAATCGCGTGGGGTGCGCGGGTGCTCTACTTCAACGAGCCTCTGCCCACAGCGTGGGAATCGTACTTCAAGGACCCGCTGATCGTGTACGCGGTCCCGATTGTGATCCTGACAATGTACCTCAGCAAGTTGTACCGCCCACGCCGAGACCGGACCCTCTGGGGCGAGTTCGGGCAGGTCTTGCGTGCATCACTGATCTCGATCGCGATGATCGTGCTGGCGATCTGGGCGGTGGGGGGCAACCACCTGACCAGCGGGCTCCAGCCTCCGCCAGAAGTCACCTACCCGGGATGGCGATTGGCGACCGATCCGTTCCGATTCCAACTCGTTCTCTTGCTCGCGATCCTGCCATTTCTCATCGGCGTTTACCGTCTGTTGCTGCGTTTGTCCTTGCGGGCAGCACGCAAACGCGGGTGGAACGCACGCCACGCCGCCGTCATCGGCGTCGGGAGACTGGGACAGATTACCACACGGACCCTCGGGCGAAACTCGTGGACCGGGATCAGCGTGCAGTATTTCATCAGCCACCACGAGCAAACCAATCGCGTGAGTTGCCTCGGGCTCCCCGTCAAGGGAGGCGTCCGCGAGATGGAATCAATCCTCGACCAGCACCCCGTCGACGCGATCTACCTCGCTATCCCCGCCGCCATGTCCGCCCAGCTACCCGATATTCTTAAGCGCCTCGAGCGTTTCGCCGTCGATGTCCGCATCATCCCCGATGTACACCCGCGGTACCTCCCCCAAAATATGGCCGTCTCCGAACTCGAAGGCATGCCCGTGCTCAGCTACCGCGAGAGCCCCATGGCCGGGGTGGGAGGCGTGCTCAAAAGAGCCGTCGATATCGTCGGAGCACTCACCGCCATGCTCGTGTTCATGCCGATCATGCTCGTGATCGCGATTCTGATCCGCACCACCACCGATGGCCCGGTGCTCTTCAAGCAACGACGAGTCAGCCTAGGAGGCGATGTGTTCTGGATCTACAAGTTCCGAACCATGAATACCAACGCCGATGCTGATGGTGACCAGAAATGGACCTCCCGCGATGACCAGCGGATCCACAGGGTCGGCAAATGGCTCCGCCGAACGAGCCTTGATGAACTGCCCCAACTCCTCAATGTCCTCCGTGGCGATATGGCCCTGGTCGGTCCACGCCCCGAACGCCCCGAACTCATCGACCGGTTCCGCGAAGATTGGCGCGGGTACATGATCCGCCAGCATGTCAAGGCGGGCATGACCGGATGGGCCCAGATCAACGGCTTGAGGGGCGATACAAGCCTGCGAAAGCGACTGCAGTACGATCTGTTCTACATCCGCAACTGGTCGATCTGGCTTGATATTCGGATATTGTTTGTGACGGTGTTCCGTGGGTTTGTCCATCGAAACGCGATGTAGCAAGCGAATCTGACCGGCAGGGTTTCCGAAGGTTTTTCAATATTTTTGTGCTTGCGAGGCGTTCAGAGTTGCGAGGCTAGGAGAGAACCCGTACAATCGGACCACGCAGATGTGCAAGGTTCAGCGTCTGAACCACCTCGCTTGCACTTGTGTTCGTGGTTTGTTGCATATTGTAGAGATCTTTGGATACACAGATATGTAGCGAAGTTCTGGGTCCAAACG
The DNA here is from genome assembly GCA_016763115.1 of Phycisphaerales bacterium. GTDB lineage: Bacteria > Planctomycetota > Phycisphaerae > Phycisphaerales > UBA1924 > UBA1924. The sequence continues at coordinate 2,948 of JAESUL010000292.1, forward strand.
GGAACCAGAACCCCCAAAGCCGCGAATAGTCCCGTACGCAATGAAGGGCAACTCCCAGCAACTGACTGGAGAGGTCCTTTGAGAAACAGAAAAACTGCCCGCCGTCACTCCCAAGTCGGTGTTGATAAGAACTGGGCATTCATGGAGGTCGTCATGACTAAGAAGAAGGCGAAAATTTCTCGCCAGCTGGCGAAGTAAATAATAACTTGACCCAAGGCGGGGGCAAGCATCGGCACAAGAA
>JAESUL010000293.1 GCA_016763115.1 Phycisphaerales bacterium
ACCGCGTCCACCGCCGCCGCCACGACCACCACGCCCGCCGCGACCGCGGTCTTGGCCGATGGTATTGACCGGGGCTGCCATTTTGGTGGAGCCCTCAGCCTTGACTGGCATGAAGCGTTGTCCGCGTTCGATGCGTTCTTCGATGTCCGAGGTGGTGAGTTCGACGCCACGCAACTCGGCGATCTGCTCGCGGGTGCGCAACTGGCTGAGCCCATCAATCACGGCCTTGACCGTGTTGAGCTTGCCCGTCGAGCCGGTGCACTTCGAGAGACAATCGGTTATCCCGACCATCTCGAGCACGGCGCGAACGGTGCCGCCCGCAACAACACCGGTGCCCGGTGATGCCGGCAAGAGCAAGACATTGCTCGCACACGCCCGACCCCGCACCTCGTGAGGTATGGTGGTGCCGGCCATAGGGATGGTGGTCATGTTGCGTTTGGCACGCTTTTCAGCTTTCTCGATCGCCGTAGGAACCTCGGGGGACTTGGCGTACCCGTATCCGATCTTCCCTTTGTGGTCACCAACGACGACGAGTGCGCCGAAGCTGAACCGGCGACCACCCTTGACGGTGGCAGCGGTGCGGTAGATACCAACAGTGTTGGAATCGAGATTTGAGCTTTCTTCAAGAATAACTGGCATGGTACTTCTTTCGATCAGAACTCGAGACCACCCTTGCGGGCCGCATCTGCAAACGCTTTGACGCGTCCGTGGAACTTGTATCCGCCGCGATCGAGAACCACCTTGGTGATCCCGGCCGCTTTGGCCCGCTCGGCAATAACATTGCCGACCTGCTCAGCAGCACCCGAGGCGCCGCTGTTGCCATCAATCTTCATCCCCTTGTCACGCGACGAGGCGCTGGCGAGTGTGTTGCCAGAGAGGTCGTCGATGACCTGGACATAAAAATGATTCAGTGAACGGTACACCGACATGCGCGGACGCATTGGTGTACCTGAAACACGCTTGCGGATACCGATCCGGCGACGCGTGCGGCGAACTGCTTTTTGTTTTTGTTTATCCATCGTGATACCTCAGTGGCATTGCATCAGGCGCGAGCCTGGTTTACTTGCCGAATGCCTTTCCTTGCTTCCGCTGGATGACCTCGTTGGTGTACTTGATACCCTTGCCGTTGTAGGGCTCGGGCTTGCGCTTGGCACGCGTTGATGCTGCAAAGTGTCCCACCGCCTGCTTGTCGGCGCCGGTGACCACGATCTGCTGCTTCTCCGTGGTGACCGTCAGGCCCGCGGGGATCGGCATCTTGATCAGGTTGGCAAACCCGATTTTGAGGACCAGTTCCTGCCCCTGGACATTACATGTCCAACCGACACCAACGATCTCGAGCTTCCGCTCGTAGCCCTTGGTCACGCCTTCAACCATGTTGGCGATGAGTGCCCGGGTCGTGCCCCAGTAGGCACCGTTGGAACGCTTCTTTGCGATGTACGCGGGGTCCATCGTCACATTGATCTGCTTGGCGTCTGTGTCATGATTGACCTCGACCTCTGGACGGAAATCAAAGCTCAGCGATCCCTTCGGCCCATCAATAGAGATGGTCCGACCAGAGATGGCGACCTTGGCGTCCTTGGGGACATCAACTGTTTTCTTACCGATTCTTGACATAACGCGTTCCTTTCAGGCTGTCGTCGTCATCCGGCTTTCGCCGGGGAGTCCAGTCTTGCATGCACTGTGCACGCGGGTGTTCTACTTTAGAGGACCGAGCAAAGCAGCTCGCCTCCGATTTTTTCTTCTCTGCATCGACGATCGCTCAGCACGCCCTTGCTTGTCGAGACCACCGAGATCCCGAGCCCCTGGAGAGGTGCGGGGATCTGGTCAACCTTGCGGTACACTCGACACCCAGGCTTGGAGAGCCGCTTGATCTCATGGATCAGCACCTCGCCGCGTGGGCCGTACTTGAGGTCGATGTGGATCGTGCCTTGCTTGTTGTCTTCGACGACCTCGAATCCGTTGATGTAGCCTTCGGATTCAAGAACGCCGGCAACGCCTTGGCATACTTTGTTATTGAGCACAACGACGCTCTTGGAACGGTTCCGCGTTGCGTTGCGGATACGAGTGAGCATGTCTGCGATTGGGTCACTGATTGACATAGGAACCTACCTTTGTCCGTGTGTTATTGAGTCGGATTCGCCATTCTTGACGATCCGCGACGAGTCCATTTACCAACTGACTTTTACCAACTGGCTTTCCGCATCCCCGGGATCTTGCCCTCAAGGGCAAGCTTGCGGAGCATAATCCGGGAGATCCGGAACTTGCGGTAGACGCCGCGGGCGCGTCCGGTGAGTTCACACCTGCGTACGATCCGTGAGGAGTACTTTGGTGTTCTTTTGCTTTTTACGATTTGACATTTTCTGGCCATGATTCAGTCCTTCCCTTCGTTCATTTCTTCTTCTCGGGTTTCTTGAACGGCATCCCGAGCTCGGCGAGCACGAATCGGCTCAGCTTGGGATCCGAGTTGCTGAACGAAAAGTTGATATTCGTTCCATGCGTGAACGACTGTTCCGCCATGTTGATCTCTGGGAACACACCCTGCTCGGTCAGCCCCATCGAGTAGCTTCCCTGGCGGTCGAATGCTTTGTCATTCAGCCCTCGGAAATCCTTGACGCGGGGTGCCGCGATGTTGATGAGCCGATCCATAAAGTGCCACATCATCTCACGGCGAAGTGTCACCTTAAATGCGGTTTCGTAGCCCTCGCGGACCTTGAAGTTCGACACACTCTTCTTGGCCAGGATCGAGACAGGTTTCTGCCCGGTGATCGTGACCAGCGTGTGCTTGACTGCTTCGCGGACATTCGAGGGCACCTTGGTGCCGTCGATATGCCGACCGACATTGACATTCAATGTGATCTTATCGAGCTTGGGCATCGCGTTGACATTGGTGATGCCGAACTCTTTGGCGATACTCGCACGCACCTGTTCGTCGTACTGTGCTTTCAGACGGGGAGTGGAGGACTCGAGAGCCCCCTTGATCACCGCTTCATCAAACTTTTGTTTCTTGGCCATGACTGTTTCCTCACCCGTTCACGGGCGTTGGTCGTGCTTGTTCAGCTCTTTGCTGGACGGATCTGTCCGAGTGATTTTCCCGAGCGAACCGCGACGCGGTCTTTGCTGCCGTCTTTGTTTGTTTCGAACCGTACACGCGTGGGCTTGCCATCCGCGATTGGGTTCACATTCGAGAGATGCATCGGGAGTTCTTTGGTGATGATCCCGCCCTGGGGGCTTGTCTGGGTCTTGCGGATATGCTTGGTCCGCAGGTTGACACCCTTGACGAGCACCTTGTCGGACTTGGTAAGGATCTCGAGAACCTCGCCGGTCATACCCTTGTTATCACCCGAGTTGACGATGACCTGGTCACCTTTGCGTATATGCCTTGCCATCACAAAACCTCCGGTGCCAGCGACACGATTTTCATGTAGTTGCGTTCGCGGAGTTCGCGTGCAACAGGGCCAAAGATTCGAGTGCCCTTGGGGTTCCCGTCATCGTTGATCAGCACCACGGCCGACGAATCGAACTTGACATACGATCCATCCTTGCGTCGGGTGTTGCGGGCAACACGCACGACCACGGCCTTGTACATCTCGCCGGTCTTGATGTCCGAACCCGGGAGCGCCTTCTTGATACTCACGAGTACCTTGTCGCCGATCCCCG
>JAESUL010000294.1 GCA_016763115.1 Phycisphaerales bacterium
ACCGTGCATTCAGCGATGGACGCGAGTGCTCCCAAGATGCCAAAGCCGTGCTCGATGCGGCGTTGCAGTTGCCCGAAACCTACCGCGAGCCGGTGCTGATGCGGTGTCTGAAAAATATGAGCTACAAGCAGATCGGTGCGGTGCTCGAACTACCCGAAACAACCATCGAGACCCGCATCGCACGCGGTCGGCGGATGCTCCGCGAGATTGTCCAGATGAACGAACACAACGAGAAGAAAGATCAACAGCACAGCACGCCCAAGGTTGGCGCGACTGCCGAGATCAGAGGTGCCAAATGAATGACCACACACAACAACCCGACGATGCCTACCGCCCCGAGGGGCAGTCACCCGAAGAGATACCGATGCATCGGCGTGATGAGCTGATCTCACGGGTGGTTGACGGGTGCGCCAATGGTGCGGACTGGGATCGGTTCCGGGCGATTGCGGCCGATGACCAAGAAATCTGGTCCGAGTTGGCGATTGCCCAGCGTCAGTACGAGGGTTTGTGCGAGACGATGAACAGCGTTTCGGCGGTTGCCGATTCGGTCGAACTGCCCGGCGGGATGATCCAGCATACCCAGCACCAGCACCGGTTTGAGATGGTCTCGCGATGGGGCGGATGGGCTGCAGCCGCTGCGATTCTGTTGGTCTGGGCGACCTCGGTCGGCACCGGTGGACTGGGGATGAATGCTGCAAATCAGCAGGCGGGGATGATCCCAATCGGCGGCAACACGATGTTGCAAGCAGCAACACCCGACGAGGCGATGAATCAGTACCTCAGCGCGGGTCACCAGGCCGGGCGGGTGGTGGGTGAGATCCCCAATCCGATTGTGGTCGAGACACGGGCGATGCCTGATGGGACATTCGAGGTTTTGTACATACGCCAGATCCTTGAGCGCAAGATTCTCGATGAAGTATTCCGCGAAACGAATGATGAGTTTGGCAATGCCATCACGGTCCCGATTACCAAGCTACCGAATCAGATCAAAACTTATTGACAGGCTTCTTGACAGGAATGATGCTGGGAAGCATCCAGTACTACACCACAACAGATATTCAAGCAACCACACCACACAAAAGGAAACCAACATGACACACCAACGATTCTCCAAAGCACTCTCGTTAATCTTGCTCGCGGGGATGATCCCGGCTGCGGCAGCCAATGCCCAGTTTGTCAATGATGACGATCACACAACCCATGTCACCATTCATGCCGACAAGAACAATGGGCACGATTCGGTGAAATGGACACAGATGGTGAGCACGGGCGATCACCTCTATGATCTCGAGGTCAAAGACGGTGTGTACATCGTCAAAGTTGATCGCAAGCAGGTCCCGAGTTCGTGGATCCGCGACAACGGCGACACCGTCGAGATCATTGATGACGATGGCAACGAGATATTTGTCTTTCGGGATTACCCGCAGCTCCATATGGTCCGAGGAGAAGCACGCTTTCCGAGAGATGTGAGGACCAACGGAGCGTTTGCCTTTGCCAATAGAGAGGATGGACCGAAAAATATTCAGGGTCGAGTTTCGATCAACATTGAGCAGCCCAAGGTGATGCTCGGGATTAATCTTTCTGATCCAAGCGATGCTTTGAGTGCGCAGCTCGGGCTCGGCGATCGTGAAGCAATTCTGATTGACGGCGTGATTGATGGGCTCCCCGCGGAGAAAGCGGGCTTGAAAAAATATGATGTCATCGTCTCGATCAACGGCTCGGACGAGGTCAGCAGCGAATCGCTGCAGACCGAGATGATGAGGCTCGAACCCGGTGACACCATGAAACTGGTCATCATCCGTGGAGGAGAAAAGAGAACACTCAAGGTTGAACTCGAAGCCTATGACAATAAATTTTTCGGGGGAGTTCGTGCAGTTATTCGTCTTGAGGACAAAGATGATGCACAAGAACGCTGGTTCAACGAAGACGAGAATGACGAACACGAGGTTCTGCGTAGAATTTTACGGGAGAGAATTGCACCTACCCAATCTACCCAATGGCGTCTTCTGCATTCAGAGATGACCGAGCAAGCCCGTGAGACCATGGAGAAAGCACGGGCCCAGGCTATCGAGCTCCGCGATGGGCAACTCTTCTTTGGCGAAAGCAGAGTTCGCAGAAACCTTGAGTCGAAAAGCAGCGAACTTCTGAAGCTGATCGAAGGCGGAGAGTGGCAAACACTCGGCGAAGACGCCCAAAACCGATTAGGAACACTTGAAGCTCGGCTCAATACCCTTGAAGACCAGCTCGAAGTCCAGGCAGATCGGCTCGAAGCCCAGATGATGCAGTTGACCGGGTTGCTCGAGCGGATGTTCGAGAAGCTCTCCAGAGATGATGACGAATAAAGTTAGATTTCTGCTCGATTTCTGCGGAGGGATGAAACTTTCCGCATCCGGAACCCAACTAGGTTTGTAGAACAAGAACCACGACGCCGACCTCAGCAATGAGGTCGACCCCGGCAGCTGCACGACGAGACCCCGTGCAGCTGCCACTTTTTTTGGATTGGAGTTCTTTGGATTGGTCTTCTTTGTGGACTCTCAACGAAATAGAGAACCCAACCCCGGCGTTCCGGTATGATGAGGAAACACTTCTTTGGAGCACACGATGGGTGACCAGAATATTGACAATATGAGCGGCGAAGAGATGCTCGCCTTTGTCCGTGAATCCGCGGACCAACTCCGCACAGAGATCAAAGAGGTTATCGTCGGGCAGGGCGAGGTCATCGACCAGATCATGATGGCGATCTTCTCCAACGGGCACGCGATGCTTGTTGGTGTGCCCGGGCTGGCCAAGACCTTGCTGATCTCGACGATTGCCCAGACGATGGAGCTGCAGTTCTCGCGGATTCAGTTCACCCCCGACCTGATGCCTTCGGACATCACCGGTACCGAAGTGATCGAAGAGAACAAATCGACCGGGCAACGCGAGTTCCGCTTTGTGCACGGGCCGATCTTTGCCAATGTGGTGCTGGCTGATGAGATTAACCGGACCCCGCCCAAGACCCAGGCTGCACTGCTCGAAGCGATGCAGGAGCGGCAGGTCACCGCGGGCGGCAACAAGCACATCCTGCCGAGCCCGTTCTTTGTTCTTGCGACCCAGAACCCGCTCGAACAAGAAGGCACCTACCCACTCCCTGAAGCCCAACTCGACCGGTTCATGTTCCAGATTCTGGTTTCG
>JAESUL010000024.1 GCA_016763115.1 Phycisphaerales bacterium
CAATGTACGATGCCAATCCCAATGAGAACTCCGTCGAAGCAGCCCGCGCCAAATCGTTGCGGATTCTTGCGGTGACCCCGGCAATCGTCGCTGCGTTTGATCGCCACCGCCGAGGACTCGAAATCGTCCAAGCCGATCCATCATTGAACTTCGCTGCCAACTTCCTCTACATGCTCAATGGCGAGAAACCGACCGATGCGATGATCCGGGCATTTGATATCTGCATGATTACCCATGCCGACCACGGATTGAACAACTCGACCTTCGCTGCCCGCGTGGTGATCTCGACGCTCTCGGATCTGTACTCGGCCATGACTGCTGCGGTTGGTTCGCTCCGCGGTCCGCTGCACGGCGGGGCCAACGAGGGCGTGATGAAGATGCTCAACCAGATCGAATCGGTGGACACCGCCGAGGCGTATGTGATGAACATGATCAAGAACAAAGAACGCATCATGGGCTTTGGTCACCGTGTATACAAAGCCAAGGACCCTCGCGCAAGCGAGTTGATGACCCTTGCCAAGCAGTTGGCTGAGGACACGGGCAACATGGACCTGTACAACAAGTCCCACGCGATCGAACTCGTCATGGAACGCGAATACGCGTCCAAGGGCATCTATCCGAATGTCGATTTCTACTCGGCGACCACTTACCACTGCATCGGGCTCAAGCTTGATCTGTTCACACCGATGTTCGTGCTCGCACGCATCGCCGGGTGGGCGGGGCATGTGATCGAGCAGTTGGAGGACAACCGTTTGTTCCGTCCGACGACGGATTATGTCGGGCCGCACGGCGTGGAGTACACCGCGATCGAAGATCGATAAGTACTGGTATCCTCAGTGAATACAAATCCACTCAAGGCGTTGTTCACTCGATATCCGATACGAATCGAGCGTACAACGCCTTGCTTTTTTCTGCCTGCTCCCAAGCATGTTTTCGCAGTTGCGGGGCGACATCTGAAGTACTCTCGATTGACTGCCCGATCATCGACCGCATATCCGCCGCCGTGCTGACCTCGTGGGGAGAAACAATGGTCATGCCGATATGCCCAAACTGCTGAGACAAACCTGCAAACTTTGTGCTGTAGTATTCACTCGTTGAGAGTGCGATGACGGGGATGCCTTGCGAGAGGGCGAAGACCGCGGCGTGATAGCTCCCGGTGAACACCGTCGCACACCGGGCGACGACCTGCATGACGGTCTGCGGGTGTTGCGGATTCTGGAGTGCGAGCAATCGGTCGCTGTCGATCTGGATTGCTGAGGAGACCGAATCGATATCCCTCTCACCGGCGTGCCAAGATATCGGGACTGGCTGGATACCCAATCCCTTTTCCACTGCAACCTCGGCGAGCGCCTCGAAAATTTGAGATCCTTCTTGGGGATTGAGCCCGGAATACTCGGCCATTCGGATATTGACGCCAATGGAGTCCTTTGGAACTTCGCCTTGTTGATACGCAGTATCGAGAACAAGATCAATGGCGTCATCGCCGGTGACCGCGACATGATCCCCGGTGATATTCAGCTCGCGCAGTATCTGTGGGCCAACGATCCCTTCGCGGAGCCCGATGACGGCGCAGTGCGGGAGCACCTCGGCGAGTTTTTTACGAAGACGCGGGTTGGTGACGGGGCCGATGCCCTGCCCGAACATGGCGACCGGCTTGCCCTGACGGATGAACCACTGGGCGAGTTCGAGCACCGAGAGGGCGTGGGTAAGGAATGAGTCATTGAGGTACCCGCCACCGGCGATGCACAAGGCGTCTGACTCATTGACCGTGCGAAGGAACTTGTTGAAATGCGAGGTATGCTGTTTGCGTCCAAGGATCCGTGCACGCATCATCGGGACGGATACCGCCTGAAAACTCCGTCTGAAACGATCTTCGATATCCGCTCCCCGATCTCGCACGGCTGATCCAAAGAGGTTCCTCGCCGATCGCAGCGGCCCCATCGTGTTCCATTGACCGAGCAGCAGCCGCTTGCCCTCATGGTTGAGCGGCTCGCCGGGCATCTTGAACTCGGCAAACAAACTCATTGCATTGGTAAGAACTTGGACGCGATCAACCCGGTCATCGTTGACCAAACGGCGCGCGGCGACCTCGATCATCGCGGTGTCACCCGCGTTTGCGAGTCCGTAGCCGCCATGATCGAGAAGTATTCGCATAGGCTGTTTCATCGCTGAAGAACGGGCACCTTTGGACGCGAACGGAACCACTGCTCGACCGCGACCTGGCGTTCTCGTGAGACCTTGTGATCTTGGAGCGGATTCAGGTCATTGTACACCATCAGAATATCTTTTCGATAGAGAATTTTTCCCCGCGGGCACATCTCGAGCATGGGGAGCATGATGCCCACATCGTAAGCCGTTGTTGCGTACTCGCCGTCCTCGCCACGCATTGCTTCATCGTGATCCATGGCGTTCCAGAGAAACCCTCTGAATGATCGCAGATGGCTCGACACCCACTTGTGTTTACGGAAGCTTCGCTTCCACAACACACTTCTGGGGAATGGACGGCAGATGGTATCAGGCTGCCCGTCCGATGCGTGCTGGTATGAGCCATAGGTCAACCAGCAGTCGTGCATTTGGTGAAACTCATTGACCCGCTGGAGAACCTGATGGTGGGCGAACCAATCATCGAGATCAAGCGTCACGACAATCTCGTCATCATTTGGTTTGAGGAACTCGTAGGCGTTGCCCGACCAGAACCTCCGTTTTTCCCCTCGGATAAATGTGTGCTTCGGCGAGTCGCCGATGGCTTTGGACACGCAGTCCGCTGTGGCGTCGCTTGAACAATCATCGACGATGATGTGTCGATAGTTGGAGTACTGCTGATCGAGCACGCTCCGCAGAGACTGCTCAACATATCTTTGGCAGTTTCTCCCCGAGGTGTACACGCAGATTGGAAGTTCGCCGTCGATGGTTCTTTGTCTTTTTTTCATCAATCCCATCATCGCTCCTTGCATCATTCAGCGTGATGGATTGTACTCGCCGAACAGACTCGTGCATCAAAATAGTTCACATGCCGAGTTGGGCGAGCAGGGTTTCGAGTACCACCCGCGAACGGTTCTCGTTGCCCGGATCAAGGTTGATGACCAGCACCACCGTCGAGCCCTCGAAGGAGGTGTTGATCTTGATCTTGTCGTACGGCGCGACCCCGCCGCCGGACAAGGCGACGAGCCGACCGCCCTGAGGCGAGATCGAGTATTGTTCAATCACATGCCCCTGGCGGTGGAGCATCGCCCTCGCAACGGCCATCACGCTTTCGATGGGGGTGCCAGGGGGGAGATCGGTGGTCAGGCGTCCGAACTGGTAGCTGCCCATCACGGGCGTCTGCCCGTGCCACGCCCGCGATTCACGCACCGCCGGGCCCGAAGCTCGGCATCCGCCCGGAAGCAGAGCCCCCACAACCCCGGCACCAATCATCGACCGATAAAATCGGCTTGATAAACGCGA
>JAESUL010000295.1 GCA_016763115.1 Phycisphaerales bacterium
GCGGTTGCGGCATTCGGCTGCACGACGTTCTCGCTGACCTCCTACTGGATCGCCAACCTGAAGAGCGACAGCCGTTTGTAGAAATGATTGGCGAGGTCCATCGCGGCTTGTTCGGCGAGCGCGGTCCCCGGGACGCGTTCTTGGACACGGATCATGAGCTCTTCGCCGGTGGGGCGTGCGTTGTCGACGCAATCACAGGAACTTGCGCTTGAGCCCGTTGAGGTAGAGGGTCGCGATCTCGTATTCGAGCTCGACAGCCGTCATGAAGTAATCCGAGGACGAAAAATCACGGATCACGGTTTCGAGATCGAAGAGTGCTTGGTACTCGTCGTTGTTGCGGAGCCGCGCTTCGCCTCGGAGGACGAATGCTTGGGCGACATAGGGGTTGCGGGTTCGTTTGTTTTTGTCGAGCCACTTGCCGAGTTTGCTCGAGGCTTTCCCAGGCTTGCCCTCGGCGATGAGCCTGGCCGCTTCGGCCATGACATACGCATCGGTGCCCGGCTCGGGCGCAGCGGTCTGGTTCCACGAGCCATCGGGCTTGAGTTGGTACTCGGACTCGGAAGATTGGCCCATCGCCGGGGCGGCAAGGACAACCAAGATGACAGCGGCGGACAGTAGGTGTTTGGTCATGCTCATAGCACCCACACGATAGCGTATCGGGCACGCCGTGTGGGGGGATCGGGGCGGGAGAATCGCCGGTTTCGACCCGGAGGGTGCAAGGCGTGATAAGATAAGACATGGATCTTCGCGTGATGACACAAATGGTGGCGATTGCCGGGCACTCGCACATGACCCGCGCGGCGCAAGAGTTGGGGGTTTCTCAGCCTGCGCTCTCCGCTGCGCTGCGCAAACTCGAAGATGAACTCGAAACCGAACTTTTCCACCGCACCGGGCACGGCGTCGAGGTGACCGAGGCCGGGCGGGTGTTTGTTGAACATGCCCAGATCACCCTGCGGGCAGCGGGCAAAACGAGCGAGGCGGTGCGGTCGTTGGTGGGACTCGAAACCGGGTCGATCAAGGTCGGCGCGGGGGCGACGGCGACGGGGTATTTGTTGCCTCGCGCGATTCAGGCGGTGCGTGACGAGCATCCGGGGTTGCGGTTTTCGATCCGCGAGGCCGGGAGCTTGCAGGTTGCCCAAGGCGTGGTTTCGGGCGAGTTGGATCTTGGGATCGTGACGCTGCCGGTGGTGCATCCGCGGGGCGATGAGCTGATGGTGGTCCATGAGATCGCTGACGAGTTGTTGATGATCGTGCCGGGCGGGCATCGGCTCGATGGGCGCAAGACCTTTCGGTGGGCTGATCTGGAGGGCGATCCGGTCATCGCATTCGAGGCCGGCTCGGCGGTGCGCGGGATTCTCGATGCAGCGGCTGGGGCGCATGGGGTGAGCTTGGAAGTCGTGATGGAGCTGAGATCCATCGAAGCGATCGTGCAGATGGTTCGCGCGGGGATCGGCGTTGGATTTGTATCGCGGTACGGGCTCGGCGAGGGCGAAGGAATCCGGTGCAAGGATGGCGGGCTGACGCGGAAGCTGGGCGTGGTGCGAAGGCGGGATCGGTTCTTGAGCCATGCGGCGGGGGCGTTTGAGCGGGCGCTCTTGGCGGAGGGGTGAAGAGGGGATTTCAACGCAGAGGGGGCAGAGATCACGCAGAGGTGCGGAGAAGAGGAGAGTTTGAACGCGGAGATCAAGAAGGGCTCGAAGAGGAGAAAACATTTCTGGACGGCCCGATGGACGCGTCTTCGGCTCCTACGGGGTAAAAAAGGCGGCCAAAATCCGAATAACCATAATAGAGGATACTTCCATGGGGCACTTGGCAGGTGCAACGGACTACTCTTTTCGTTATTTACAAAATGTCGGTTTTTGTGAAAATTCTCCGCGAAAACTCTTCCATTGAATCTCGACATCGGATAGCCTCGGCTTGGGAACCGAGTGTTTTGGCCTCAGTACGAGCCATCTCGATTCTTTCAAGATTCACAAGGAGATAGAGAGATGAGAAACAAGAAACAAATGGCGGGGGTTCTTTTGGCACTCGCGTCATCAACGGCATTTGCTGATGTGATGACTGTCTCGGGAAGTGCTTCGGGACTCGCTGGAGGTTCGCCACAAACGGGCACCGGTGAAGGCGAGACTTACACCGCTAAAATCGATCAGTTTGACGCATCCCTTGGCACACTCACCGGCGTTGAACTGTCAATCAATGCTTGGCATGAAGGAACCTTTGATTTCGTGAGCAATAATGGTCCCGGCGGATATATCGTGTTCTACATTGATTATTCCTTTGAAATCAATGGGTTTGGAGGCACCGGTGGCAACCTTGGCTTGCTGGACTGGGTAACTGAACCAACACCCGGTAGTCCGTTTGGATCTGGACCTGGCCATTTCAATACCCCTTTCAACTCTGTTCCTATAAACACTCCTATTACTGAAACCTTCGGAACCGAAATCGACTTGATGAGCACTTATTCTGCGGGGGATTCAGAGTTCTCGCAGTTCATCGGGACTGGTACTTTGGGATTTGACATCGTCGATTGGGCGGTGTTCAGTCTCGCAACAACTGGGGAAAGTGTTTCTTGGGTACTGGCCAGTATGGCAGGGCTCACCGTTGAAGCGACATACACCTTTGACCCTATTCCTTCGCCAGGGGCGGTATCCCTGCTTGCGATTTCGGGGCTTTTGGCAACCAGACGCCGTCGCTCGATGTGATTGGCTTTGGCATGATCTTTCTTTCTCATGAGGGCCGCATTCATTGTGCGGCCCTCATTTTTTTGAGCTGCTTTACGCAACTTTCATTTGCCTCATCAAGAGCCTTGAGTATCGAGAGAAGGCTTGCTGAACTGTGCCTTGGTCTAGCTTTGATGCTGAGGATAAGAGGCGAAGGCTTGATACAAACTTCGGTTTCTCGGCTACAATCGGGCAGCATGAAACTCTCTCTTTGTGTGGATGAGAAATGTTTTCATCTTGAGACATTTTAAGGAACTTGGTGCGATGGCCGTCAAGATCAAGAAAAAATATACTGTTCAACGGCAAGACCAACTCAAAGCCCTCGCATCAACGCTCCGCTTTGATCTTTTCTTTGAGTTGGCCCGGCTCGGTGGCGGAACTATTCGGCAAGTTGCTGAACGACTGGAAAAATCACCGGCATCGCTTTATCGGCATATGACCCTATTGGTTGAGTGCGATTTGGTTCGTGTAGAAGGGACTGCGAGCGAAGGGCCTTCCAAGGCCGATGTGTATGTTCCGATTGCTCATGAACTTTTACTTCCGAAGAGTGCGGATCACCCTGATCTTATGGATGGCGCAACCGCAGTGCTTCGAGCACAGTGTCGAAACTGCGAAGACGAGTTCATCAGCGGTTATACAAGCCCCAAAGCCAGATTCCGCGGCCCCCAAAGAAACCTGTACATGGTCAACTGTGTGTCATGGTTGACGAAATCAGAACTCGGCGATGTCAACTCGCTCCTCAACGACATCTACGCCATTCTCAATAAAGCTGAACCTTGGCGGAAAAACACCGAGCAAATCGGAGTTACTTTGACAGTCCGCCCGATTGAAAAATAGTATGGCAAACTGAGTATTGTGCGATTGGGGCGTTTGCACGAACGTGAGCAAGAGGTGTACGCAGAAATGCCGGGTGCCACGGTTTGGGGCCTTCTCCAAGCCGTGTCTTTGTGGATTTCTGGGGTTGGTGAAGACACGGGTTGTCCGAAGACGGTCAACCCGGGGGCACCCGGCATTAAAAAGAGAAGACCCTCACCGTGGCCCTCTCCCATGAATGGGAGAGGGAGGAAGAGGAAGAGGCCGTTTCATAGATCCTGCTTATTGATCTTGTAAATATGAGTGATTTGATTTATGGATGATTTGAGTCGATACTCTTCTTAGACAGGCAGGGAGTCTGGATCTGAAACCGACGACGCAACGCGAGGAGATCATCATGGCCGATCAGTTTAATGCACACGAAACACTCGATATCAACGGCGAAAGCTATTCCTACATCCGGCTCGCGGCTCTGGCGGAGGCGGGGCTGGGGGATATTTCCAAGATGCCGTACTCGATCCGGGTGCTGCTCGAGGCCATGATTCGAAACCATGATGAGTTCATTGTCACAGCGGACCACATCAAGGCACTCGCGGGGTACAACGCGAAGAATGTTGTCGCGACCGAGATGCCGTTCATGCCCGGGCGGGTTGTGTTGCAGGACTTTACCGGGGTGCCTTGCGTGGTGGACCTCGCGGCGATGCGCGACGCCATGAAAAACCTCGGCGGAGATCCGTCGGCGATCAACCCGGCGGTGGCGTGTGACCTCGTGATTGACCATTCGGTGCAGGTCGATGACTTTGCGACCTTTGTCGCGTTGACGATCAATGCGGAGAAGGAGTTCAGCCGCAACAACGAGCGGTATACATTTCTTAAGTGGGGGCAGGAGAGTTTGGATAACTTCCGGGCGGTGCCGCCCGCGACGGGAATTGTGCATCAGGTAAACCTGGAGTATTTGGCTCGCGGGTGCCTGGTGAAAAGTGCAGACGGTGTAAAATGGGTATACCCCGACTCGCTCGTCGGTACGGATTCGCACACGACGATGATTAATGGTGTTGGTGTGCTGGGCTGGGGTGTTGGCGGGATTGAAGCCGAGGCGGTGATGTGCGGGCAGCCTGTGTACATGCTGACGCCTGAAGTCGTCGGGTTCAAACTCAAAGGCAAGTTGCCCGAGGGTGCGACCGCGACCGATATGGTATTGACCGTGACCGAGATGCTTCGCGCACACGGCGTGGTCGAAAAGTTTGTCGAGTTCTTCGGCGATGGTATGGAAGCACTCTCCACTCCGGATCGCGCGACGATTGCGAACATGGCTCCTGAATACGGCGCGACCTGCGGGTTCTTCCCGATTGATGCCAAGACGATCGAGTTCTTCCGGTTCACCGGCAAGACTGATGAAGAGGTCGCGTTGACCGAGGCATGGGCCAAGGCCTCTGGATTCTTCTGGACCGCAGATTCACCTGATCCTGAGTTTGGCGCGGTGCTTGAGCTTGATCTTTCGACCGTAAAACCCTGTGTTTCTGGGCCCAAGCGTCCGCAGGATCGGATTGATCTTGATTCGTTGCATACGGCGTTTGCCGAGATGCTTGTGCGTCCGATGGGGCCTCAGGGGTTGGGGATTGATAAAGCGGATATCAACAAGAGCGTGACGATCACGCATACCGCCGAGTCGCACCCGCCTGAAGTTGGGATGACTTCGCAACTCAAGCACGGCTCGATCGTCATCGCAGCGATTACAAGTTGTACGAATACATCGAACCCTGATGTGCTTGTGGCGGCGGGTTTGGTTGCACGCAAGGCGCGTGCGCTTGGGTTGAACCGTAAGCCTTGGGTGAAAACTTCGCTGGCACCGGGGTCGAAGGTCGTCACTGAGTATCTCGACAAGGCGGACCTGACTGACGATCTGAATGCTGTTGGGTTCAACACGGTTGGATATGGGTGCACGACTTGTATCGGCAACTCTGGGCCGTTGCCGAGCGAGATCGAAGACGGAATCAAAGAAGGCAAGTTGGCTGTGACTTCGATCCTTTCGGGCAACCGGAACTTCGAGGGTCGGATCCACCCTGAAATCAAGGGAAACTTCCTTGCGAGCCCCCCGCTGGTTGTGGCGTACGCGTTGGCGGGGCGGATTGATATTGATGTGTACAA
>JAESUL010000296.1 GCA_016763115.1 Phycisphaerales bacterium
ATGAGCGACGAAGCCGTCGGAGTCATCGAAGAAACCGGTATCCTCTATAAAGGACCGATGGGCACCCCCATCGGTGGCGGCGGCAAGTCGATCAATGTCACCCTCCGCAAAACCTTCGGCGCCTTCGCCAACCTCCGCCACTTCCAGACCCTGCCCGGCGTCGAGACCGTGTTTTCTCGCGCGGGCGTTCCGGTGGATTTTTATGTCGTCCGCG
Organism: Phycisphaerales bacterium; assembly: GCA_016763115.1. Lineage (GTDB taxonomy): Bacteria > Planctomycetota > Phycisphaerae > Phycisphaerales > UBA1924 > UBA1924. The sequence continues at coordinate 215 of JAESUL010000296.1, forward strand.
AGAATGTCGAAGACACCTACGGCGGGATCGAGCACCGGCTCACACCCGATTCGTATGTCGCCAAACGACTCATCACCACGCCCGGTTGCGACCAGATCTGCAAGTTCGCCTTCGAGACCGCAACGGCCTTCGGCATCGACAAGGTGACCTGCGGGCACAAGGCCAACATCATGAAGATGACCGACGGGACCTTCCTCGATCGGTTCCGGTTTATCTCCCAAGATTTTCCGCAGATCGAAACCGAAGATTGCATCATCGACGCGGTGTGCATGAACCTCGTGCTCCGCCCCGACAAGTACAAGATGATCGTGCTGACCAACCTGCAGGGCGACATTGTTTCCGACCTCGCGGCGGGGCTCGTCGGCGGGCTCGGGTTTGCACCCTCGGCCAACATCGGCGACCAGATCAGCATCTTCGAGGCGGTCCACGGCACCGCGCCCGACATCGCCAACCAGGACCTCGCCAACCCGACAAGCCTGCTGCTCTCGGGCGTGATTATGCTCCGCCATATCGGGATGCGAAAAAGCGCCGCGATCATCGAGAACTCACTCCTGCACACACTCGAATCCGGCGTGCACACCGGGGATGTCAAGGGCGACGGCGAACCCGTCGGCACCAAGGCCTTCGCCGATGCCATCGCCAATAACTTGGGCAAATCGCCAACGACCATCGAAGGATGCACCGTACCGGCAAACGACGAACCGAATCACACCCCTCCGGTGCGTCCGAGCGTCAACGAGATGATGGTGACGCACGAGCAGGTCACGAGCACGGTGTGCGGGTGCGATGTGTTCATCGAAACAGTCCTCACCCCGCTCGACCTGGCGGGCAAGCTGCAACGGATCTGTGAATCCACGCCGTTCAAGCTCACCGTGATCTCCAACCGAGGCACGCAGGTCTGGCCCACCGGTTCGCCGTACACCGAGTTGGTCAACGAATCATGCGTGCGTTTCGAGCTCAAAGAAGGCACCGCCATCGGGCAGGGCCCGACGGTACACCTGCTCGCCAAGGTCGCTGAAAAGTTCAGCATCACCGAGTTTATCCCGATCAAAATGTACGATGGGGAACGCGGATATTCACTCGCCCAAGGACAATAACACGCCCTCAACAACCAACTTCAGCGATACAATGGCTCTATGAAGTATTCATGGAGCCATTTTTTTATCGCCGTCACCTCCCTCATGCTCTTGGCATCCACCGCCAGTGCGCAGCTCACCGATGCCCAATGGCGCGCAGACCTCGACACGCTCGCCGAGACTTTGCTCGATCGGCATCCAGACTTTTACACCAAGCACAGCGTCGAAGAGTTTAAGAATGCTTTCGATGCACTCGACTCACAAATCCAAACCCTCGATAGCCACCAGATTGTGATGGAGTTGTGCCGACTGGTCGCGTTGGGCGGCGATTCGCACACCAGCATCGGCTTCGGCGTCGCCGCCAAATCCATGCACAAGCTGCCCATCAGGTGCATTGTTCTCAGCGACGGCGTATTCATCTCCGCAGCAAACAAAGCAAACGAACAACTCATCGGCGCACAGATCCTTCGGTTTGGCGACACCGACGCCGACGAGGCGTACGAAAAAATCGGCGTGCTCTTTGGATACGAAAACCACTGGAAGCTGATCAACGCCGGGAGTTCGTACATCACCCTCCTGCCCGCGCTCGCTGCGGTGGGGATCGCCGAGGATTACAGGCCCGATTCGTTCACGCTCACCATCAGAGACGAGGCCGGCGTGCGGGATATCGAGCTCGATTGCACCGTGCCCGCAGCGAAACAACCCTGGGTCAGCTTTGTCGAGCACCTGCCCGGCGAGGTGCCCCTTGCCTACCGCAAGAGCCGCGGGTATTACCAGTCTGAGTTCATCTCCGAGCACAACGCGATGTACATCGCGTACAACAAGTGCACGGAATCCGAGGACTTTCCGATCTCTCTTTTCACCACCTTCATCATGGAAAAATCCGAAGAGTTGAATGCCCAACGCATCATCATCGACCTTCGATCCAACGACGGCGGCGATGAGACGGTCATCTGGCCCTTCATTGATGCGCTCAAAGAATCCAAACGATTCACAAACAAAGGGGACATCATCGTGCTCACCAGCCGATGGACATACAGCTCGGCGATGAGCAACGCCCATCAGTTCCGCGACCGCGTCGGTGCTGTCCTGATCGGCGAGCCCACCGGCGGCAAGCCCAACCATTTCGGGCAGCTCGACTCGTTTGTGCTTCCCAACTCAATGCTCAAGGTCTACTACTCGACCAAGTACTTCAAGAAAGTACCGGGCGACCCCGACGCGGTGCATCCAGATATTCTGATTGAGGTTGGTTCGGAAGATTTCTTCGCCGGCATCGACCGCGTGCTCGACAAAGCGTTCAGTTACGAACCGGAATAATCACCGCTCGAGGTGTTCGATATCCCGATCCTCATGCTCGATGAGAATCAGATCCGCCTCGTCGATAAAGAGCCCGTGGTCGATGACACCGGGAATATCGTTGAGTTCCGAAGCGAGTTGAGCGAGGTCCTCGTCGCCGCGGAGCACGGCATCGAGCACAAAGTTGTTGTTGTCGGTGACAAACTGCCCGCCGTTGTGGTCCGGGCGGATAACGCCGTTGATCCCGATGTGACGCAGTGCGATGCGTGTCGATGCCAACCCGTAGGGCATCACGGCGATCGGAAGCGGACACCTTATCCCGATCTGTGATTCGGCGATCTTGTCAGCGTGCACCATGAACACCGTCAGATTCGACGCCCAACAAAGTATCCGCTCGCGGGTCATCGCTCCACGCGAACCCTTCATCACCGACATGGTCCGGTCGATCTCGTCGGCGCCATCGATCAGAATATCGACCTCTTCGAGTTCGCCAAAGTCGATGATGCGGAGCCCGAGTTGGCGGGCGTAGTCCTCGGCGTGTTGCGAGGCGGCGACACACTGGATATCGAGTGCCTCTTCATTCACACGCTCGGCGAGCGCGAGGATCCCACGCGATGCGGTCTTGCCCGCACCGAGCCCAACAATCATTTTGTTGGCGACAAGCCCGACCGCGGTTTGCGCAAGGGCATCGGCGGCGTGTTGATCACTCAAAGCGGATTCCTTGTGCCAAAGCAAACTCATCTCCAAAGTTGGTGGCGCATGTCTGGCGTCGCATGTACGCCTTCCATGAATCCGAACCTGATTCTCGCCCCCCACCGGTGTCTTTCTCGCCCCCGAACGCCCCGCCGATTTCGGCGCCGCTCGTCCCGAGGTTGACATATGCTAAGCCGCAATCCGAGCCCGCGCCCGATGGATCGAGAAAACGGTGCGCCGCGTTGGAGCTGCCCGCGAAGATCGCGCTGCTGAGCCCCTGAACCACGCTGTTCTGCATCTCGATCGCTTCTTCGAGCGTGGAGTAAGTGAACACATACAAAATCGGTGCGAATGTTTCGTCCATCGCTACGGGCAACTCATTGCTCGCCGGGGCGCGAACCACCGCGGGGACCACGAAGTGTCCGCCTGCAAGCTCGCCGACCATCTTGGCACGCACGCCGCCGGTGAGAACGGTCGCGCCCTGCTTCTTGGCGGTTGCGATCGCGCTCTCGAATGCCGACACGGACTGCTCGTTGATCAACGGCCCAACAAGCGTGCCCGTCGCCAATGGATCGCCAAGACGAACAGTCTCGTACGCCTTGACCAGTTTGGCAACAAAGTCATCGGCGATGGATTCATGAATAATCATTCGACGCGTCGAGGTACACCGCTGCCCGCAGGTACCGACCGAGCCAAACACGGTGGATTTGAGCGCAAGATCAAGATTCGCGTCCGGCTCGATGATGACCGCGTTGTTGCCGCCCAGTTCGAGCAGGCACTTGCCCAATCGACCGGCAACCACCGAGCCAACATGACGACCCATTCCGCATGATCCCGTCGCGGAAATCAGTGGGTACCGCTTGTCGGCGATCATCGATTCACCCACCACCTCGTCGGTGCCGATGACCAACTGAAAGATATCCTCATACCCCATTTCGCTGGCGATCCGCTGGGCGATGGTATTGGTTGCAATCGCGGTCAACGGTGCAATCAATGAAGGCTTCCAGACCATCGTGTCGCCGGCGATCGCGCCGAGCATCGCGTTCCATCCCCACACAGCATTTGGAAAGTTGAACGCGGTGATGATCCCCATCGGCCCGAGCGGCAACCACTGCTCTTTCATCGTGTGCAGCGGTCGCTCAGATGGCATCGTGATACCAGTCAACTGGCGGGACTGCCCGACCGCGAAGTCTGCGATGTCGATCGTTTCTTGAACCTCACCGATGCCCTCGGCCTTGATTTTGCCCATCTCAAGAGCAACCAACGAACCGAGGTCTTCGAGCACATCGCGGTACGCGTTGCCGATGCGTCGGACGAGTTCGCCGCGTTTGGGTGCGGGGATTTTTCGCCATTCTTTGAATGCGGCCGCCGCCCGCGCGGTGGTGTCCTCGTACGCCTTGGCGTCATCGAGCCGAACGCCCGCGATGGGCTTGCCGGTCGCGGGGTTCATCGAGAGCACGATGCCCGATGTTTCGGGGGTTTCGTTGCCAGTAAAATCCATCACCACGCGCGGGTCGTTGGTGAGGCCGAGTCGTTTGAGAAGTTCGTTTGCCATTGCGCAACAGTACGCACGCGAACCTTCCCAGACCCGCACACAACCCACTTGTCCGGTGTTAGATCTGTTCCGGATTCGGAAGATCGCGGAGGAACTCGATCAGGCGTTCTCGCGTGGGTGATTGTGCATCGCGGACATACGCCCCGGCAAGCCCGCACGCGGCGGCGAGCGATTCGCCAAGCCCCAGCCCCGCAGCCCGAGCAAAGCTGAACCCGCCCCCAAAATGATCGCCCGCACCCGTCGAGATCCGAGGCTTGCGTGTATAAGGACCCGCAAACCAGAACGAGTTGCCCGCAGCATCCGCTGCCCCCGCCCCGGTGTGCTGGTGGATCACGACGCAATCGATCCCGAGTTTCTCGCGGATCGCCCGCGCCCCCTGAGGCACCATCTCAGCAATCGTCCGGTTGTGCTCGTCGTCATAGACATCAACGCCAATCACCCGTCCGATCCGCCCCGACTCGGCCAAGTTGAGCCCAAGCGTCACCGGCATGAACTCTTGCATCGACGCGATCAGCGAGAGAGCACGCTTGATATCCTCGTCGGTGCGCTTGGCCGGGTCTGAAAGATCAATGAACATCGAGCGAGGCTTGGATCGGTCAAGCGTTGGAAAAACCTCGCGCTTCATCCCTTCCCAGATCCCCTCGACCCCGCCGACCAGCGTCCAGTTGACCACCGAGATCATCGCGGCCTCATTGACAAGCTTACAAAATTTCTCAAGACCCACGGCCTTCTTGATCTGCTCCCATGTCACCTGTTGCACCGCTTCGGGTTTACCGAGCATGATTTTGCCATCATCAAACTCGAGCGCATCGGTCCGCCCGGGCGGACAGATCGGGATCACCCGCTCACACCGCTCGGCGAAGGGCTGGTAAATCGGATCAAGCGTGCTCCAATCATCCTCGAGCCCAACCGCGCCGATGTAGGTCACCGGCGATCCGAGTTGGGCAAGCGCCGAACTCATCAATGGTCCGTTGCCGCCAAAGCGGGTATCGCGAACGACCAACTCGAGGTTCGCGCTGCGGTTGGCTGCGCTGCCGCACCGGGCAGCGAACTGGGGAATGGTGTGGATGCGGTCGTAGTCATCGGGTGCCATCGAATGGCGTTGATCAACCACATGGATTATTGAATCGACAAAGCCGTCGAACCCGACGAGCGAGCAGAGGGCGTTGAGTTGGTCCGCTGCGATCGCTTCGAGCGCGTCGGCGGCGTTCTTGGCCATCTCAATCCGCGATAGTACTTTCGTGTTCATTCGTTTCCCTGCCTCGAGTCTCTCTTGCGTGGAACAGTAGCCGTATGATTTTCGCATGACAACGATCATTCTTGCGACCCAAAACCCGGGGAAAATCCGAGAAATGCGTGCATTGCTCGCCGACTCAAGGATCTCCATCCTTGGGTTATCGGAACTCGGACGAGACTTTGATGAGCCCGAAGAGACCGGGACCACCTTCCTCGCCAACGCCACCATCAAGGCCCAAGCATATGCCCAAGCCACCGGGCACTGGTGCTTGGCAGATGATTCCGGGCTTGAAGTCGACACGCTCGGCGGTGCGCCCGGCGTGATCTCGAGCCACTACGCCTTTGACGGCGACGCCGATGGCGAGGCTGCCACCATGACCCGTGAACAACGCGACGCCAAAAACATTCAACGACTACTCGACGATCTTGATGGCGTCAAAGACCGAACCGCAAGGTTTGTGTGCACGATGGTACTGGCAAAGCCAACCTCCCTCCCAAGTAGAGCCGGCTTGCAGCCGGCTTCTTC
>JAESUL010000297.1 GCA_016763115.1 Phycisphaerales bacterium
AGAACTCTGTCAAAAACGCTGGGTTCAAAGGGAAGTTCATGATCCATGGTCAGAGCCGAAATATTACCGCGCTCACTCCTAATGTCACCGGCACCGGTGCGATTCACTGTAAAAGCTTTCATTGCAAACTCACGGGCGACAGCCTGGAGTTTCTCGATCAGCAGATCAACGAGTGGCTCGACAAGCATCCTCAATACGAGGTCAAAATGGTCACCACCTCGATCGGGACATGGACGGGCAAGTCGAAGGAACCCAACCTCATTATCAATGTCTGGGTATAATCCCGGCGGACAAATCGACAGCGGTGCGCAGGGATGGGCTGCACCGCGTTGAGCAAAGAAAGTGGGCACCGATGATCCTGCGATTGGCAATGGGCTTGGTGGGTGTGTGCGCATTGATGGGTGTTGCACCCACGGTTGATGGCGACCGAGAGGTCATCCCAACGGCCGCGGTACCCGAACTCAACAAGATGCAACTTGTCGAGGTTGTCCGTATCGTCGACGGCGACACCATTGTCCTCGATATCCAAGGCAAAGAGACCCTGTTCGAGTTGCTCGCGGTCAACTCGCCCGAGTTCATCGAGCGTGATCCAACGCCTCGTAAGTATTCTCGCCAGGCATGGTTCGCACTCAATACCTTGCTTGATGGGGAGTCGGTGTACATCCACATGGACCCGGCGTACCGAAAGAACGCTGCGGGGCGGATGACAGGGTACCTCTTTCGCGCACCGGATCTGCTCTTTGTCAATCAGGAGATCGTTCGCCAGGGATACGCCAAGCACAAGTCATCGCATTCGACGGTGTTCGCCGAATCACTCGCGTGGTGGCAGCAGCACGCCAAGGATGCCAACAAGGGCATCTGGAACATTGATGAGGCAGTAATCGTTGATCCCGAGCCCGTGCCGACGCCGGCCAAAGCTCCAGAACCAACACCCGCACCCGCTGATGTTGTAATCCCAGCGACGCTGGTCCCGGCGACCCCGGCGGGTAGCGAGTCCGATCGTCCGGACCAGTTCGTGTTTCTCACCAAGAGCGGGTCCAAGTACCACACCAAGGATTGCCGGTACCACTCGCCAAGCAGCCGAAGGATTCATCGAGACGATGCCCGCAAAGAGCACGGCGCCTGCAAGGTCTGCAAACCCGACGAACCTCGTGAGCATGACGCGTCGCCTGCGCAAGATGACTGAAACCCCTCTGTGGCGGGGGCTCGCCCACCGTGCCGATAAGAGAAACCATGTGCGGCATCCTCGGAATCCTCTCTGCGTCCACCAACGCCAACTCGCTTGACCAGCGTGTTGTTGAGAAGATGCGCGATCGGCTCACCCGCCGCGGGCCCGATGATGCCGGGCTCTGGCATGGCGAGATGGGCTGGCTCGCCCATCGTCGGCTCGAGGTCATCGATCCAACCTCGGCGGGGCACCAGCCGATGCTCACCGAGGACGGACGGTATGTGATCGTCTACAACGGCGAACTCTACAACGATGCCGAGGTCCGCCAAGAACTCGAATCGCTCGGCGTGCGATTCACAACGCATTGCGACACCCAGACCGTGCTCTACGCCGTGGCGCAATGGGGGCTTGAGGCGGCCAAAAAACTCCGAGGCATGTACGCCCTGGTGGTGGTCGATACGCTCGAACACACAGTGATCCTCGCGCGTGATCCGATGGGGATCAAGCCGATGTATACAACATGGGCGCCAACGGGGTGTTTGGTGTTCGGTTCCGAGATCCCCGCGATTCTCGAACATCCGGAGGTTGATTGCCGACCGGATTGGATCACCGCCAGCGCGTATCTTTCTTCGATCCGAACGACACTGGGCACGCGGACGATGTTTGCGGGCATCGAAGCCATCGAGCCCGGGCAGTGGGTGCGTGTTGATCTTAAGAATCGCAAGATTGTTCAGCGTGTGAACTGCTGGGATGAGTGGTCGCCCACCATACTCGATGGTGCACCGTCCTCGGCGTTGGTCCGCGAGACCATCGAGGACTCGGTGTGTGCGCATCTGCGGACCGATGTCCCGATGTGCGCCCTGCTTTCGGGCGGGCTGGACTCGGCGATTCTTGCTCTGATCGCCAAGCGAGAACTCGGCACGCTGCGGACTTACTGCGCGGGGGCCAAGATCGACGGGTTCGATGATGACTTTTACTTTGCCCGGATGCTCGCCGGTGTGCTGGGCACCGAGCACACCGAGGTGGTGATCGAGAAAGAACAGTTCGCGTCGAGTTGGGCTGCGATGATCGATCACACCGGCGTGCCGATGTCCACGCCCAACGAGGTCGCCATCCACGCGGTCGCCAAGGAACTGCGGGCGCAGGGCAATGTGGTCGCGTTGAGCGGCGAGGGCGCCGATGAGCTCTTCGGCGGGTACGCCCCGATCATGATGCAGTGTACGGATTATTTGCGCACACTCACCGACCACAGCGATCCCGAAGGCGGGCTGTTCCATCTGCGGGCCAATGCGTGGATAGGCAAGGACCAAAAGCCGTTGGTGCTCAATAGCGAGGTGTGGCGATCCGCCGATTCGGACAACGCCTTGCGTGCGCACTATTGCGAGACCTTCCATCAGGTGCAGCAGAACACACCGACAGATTCAGGGTTGCAGCCTCACCTGCGTTTCCTTCGACGGATGAACCTGACCAACCTGCTCCAGCGACTTGATACCGCGACGATGCTCGCTTCGGTTGAGGGGCGGACACCGTTCGCTGATTGGAGGGTTGCCCAACTCGCCGAGTCGCTGCCGATGCATGACAAGTTCGTCGCGGGCGATGAGCACAACGAGGGCGGGACAAAGATTTCATTGCGTGAAGCGTTCCGTAAGGATCTTCCCGATTCAATCGTTAATCGTCCCAAGCAGAGTTTTCCGATGCCGTTCCAGAGTTGGGTTGCTCAGCACGCCTCGGTGCTGCGGACGAGTTCGTTTGCGCGTTCGGTGTTCACGCCCGAAGCGATTCGTTTGGTCGTTGCCGACCCTGAGCAGAGGTGCATGCTCGCGTGGCCGATGGTGAATCTTGCGTTGTGGGGCGAGCGGTGGTGGGGCGATGGTGTGGGCACCGAGTTCAGAGAGCTTTGCGAGGCTGAACAATAACATTGGCGAGCAGCAGCCCAACGACAATCGAGACACCAATAAAGAACACCCCGATCGCGGTTTGGAGTCCTCCGAGCGTGTCGGCATCGAGGAACGCGGTCAGGCTGCGGAATCCGACCGACCCCGGCACAAGAATCAGCAATCCGGGCAGGACCACGATCGCAGCGGGGCGGTTGGTGATCCGGGCATAAACATTGCTCGCGACGCCGACACATGCAGCAGCCAGGGCGATGCCATCTGGGGGCCGAGGGTTTGGGACCCGTATTTCGCGCTGTAGACGGCGAGGGTCGAGGCGAGGATCATGAT
>JAESUL010000298.1 GCA_016763115.1 Phycisphaerales bacterium
TAGACGCGCTGGATTTAGGTTCCAGTGGGGCAACCCGTGCAGGTTCGATTCCTGTCATCCGCATTCAATGAAAAAGCCCGGACCATCTGGTCCGGGCTTCGATTGAATATGCAATGGTCGTCTTATCGAGCCGATTACGGGCATCCGTTGTTGAACTCGCCAAGGTAGGCAAAGACATCCTGAAGGTTGAACTGCCCGAACGGAGCCGCGAGGTCCGCCGATGGATCGCTGTTGTTGAACAAGGCGAGGTAGGCGAACACATCCTGGAGGTTCAACTGCCCGAAGGGCTCGGCGAGGTCCGCAGCCGAACACCCAGTCGCCGGGTCTTCACATTCCAAGACATCAATGCGCACCGCGTCAACCCCGGCTTCGACGACCGATCCCTCTCCAATATCCGAAGCCGAGAATCGGATACGAACCTGTGATGAAGGCGTTGCAAACAGATCGCTGAGATCAACGCTGTACTCGAACCATCCGCCGTTGGAACCAGGATCGCCGGGCCCGATGCTCTGGACATTGACCCACGACCCACCATTGTTGTTCGAGACTTCGACAGCCATGGTGTCGTCAATGTTGGTGCCGATGGAGTTGGAATACCACAGGTTGTAGGTGAGGATCGCCCGTCCAGACGCCGAGGCATCGAGTGCCGGGCTCGTCAAGGTGGTGGTGCCGCCGTCGACATCAGAGTTGCCCGCGACATTGTCGGTGAGGTAGCACTGCCCCGAGCCGTCGGCGTCAACCAGCGGGTCGCCACGATCGCCGTCGCCCGCGGGGTTGCCCCGGTTCCATTGTCCGTCGGTTGCCGAGCCTGAAACAGACCACCCGGTGTTGGTTTCCATGTTGTCGCTGAACGCGATGGTCACTGAACTGGCAACAACCGTGCTGAAAATCTCCGACGGCGCATTGATCGGCAGGGTCCCAACGAACCCGGCATCGGTCTCAACGGCGAAGTAGTACGCAACAACGGAGTCGCACGCGATCGCAGGCATCGCGACCGAGTAGGTCTCGTTTGCTCCGGCGGCCATGTCCACCGCGACGAACACGGTACCTGTATCGAGCATCAACTTCGCGCTCGATATACTGGTTCCGCCCGCGCGGGTGAGGACCTTGATCGTCAGCACCTCGCCGCCCGCGGGGTCAACCGAGAGCGGAAGCTCTGATTCCACGGTTGCACGGATCGGTGGCAGGGTCGCGTCGAGCCGAACCACGAACAACCCGCGTTCGATGTCAGAGATTATAATGTTGCCCGATGGGAAGTAGGGGTAGCTCGACCATGCGCCGTTGAAGGATGCTGCATCATTCTCGGGGTGGGTGTCAAAGTAGGCGATCTCGACCGGGGCTGTCGGATCGATCGCGTCGAACACGCGCAGCCCGGACCGGTAGTTGGCCTGGAAGATCAGATCACCCTTGGTGTACAGGTTATGGTCGACCGACGCGCTGCCCGTGGTGAATGTCCCCACGAATACAGCGTTGGCAAGGTCAGAGATTTCAAAGATACGCGTCGTGGTCGAAGGCACAAGCCCGTTGCCCTCGTCAAGCTCATCATTCAGATAGAGGTACTTCTGATCGTGGCTCGTCCACAACTGGTGCGAGTACCCCGCGTTGGGATAGAAGACCGTCTTGATATCAATCGGATTATTCGGGTCGGTGACATCCGCGATGCGGAGCCCGGTCTGCGAGAACCCGCCAGAGAACCCCGATGCAAGAAACGCGATCTCTCGTCCTTGGAATATGCCCGGGCGTGTCCATGTGGCGACCTGCGCATCGTGGACATACATATTGGTCCACCCGCCGTCGATGACGGGGCTTGCCGGGTTGGAGATATCGATGTGGATAAGCCCGCCGTTGCCGACATTGGCACCCGAGATCCAGAGCGACCCGGTGTCCTCGTTGGTGATGATGTTGTGCGTGGTGGAGTACCCGCCTCCGGTGAAGTTGGTGACGAGGTTGACACTGCCCGAGTCGATGTTGGACAGGTTCATGACCTGGATTCCTGAGCCGCCCTCGGAAACGCCGTAGGCGAACTGCCCGACGACCTTGACATCGTGCCACAACGAACTGGGTCCGCCAACGGCGTCAACGATGACGGGGTTGACGGGGTCGGTGATATCGACAAACCCGTACCCGCCTTCGACACCCATGATGGCGTACTCGCGTCCGCCCGGCGAGACATACCCCCAGCAGTCGTTGCCGCCGTTGCGTGCGAGGGGTGCAAAGTTGTTGAGCGGGATATGCGAGAGCAGGGTCATGTTGAGCGAGTCAAACCCGCCGCCGCGTTGGACGGTCATGCCTTGCGTCCAGATTTCGCCAAAGACTGGGGGTTTCTGATCGAGGACTTTTCGCAGATCGTCATCGTGGGCATTGGCCGACGAGCCGGCGATGCCGACAAGGGCGCACGCGGTGAGCAGGGAATACGAGATTGATCGAGCAGTGATATGGAGACCCATCGGGAAAATCCTTTCAGGCGGCACTGGATCAGTTCCGGAGCAAGAATGTATTTCATCAATCACGATTGAAATGAACAATGAAACAACACAACTGTTCAGCACACAGACAACCGTCATCCCGAGTGGGACACAAGAGTATTCGCTCAAAAACCGCCCCCGGTTGCCCAAGAATGTGGAATCTGTCCAACTCCTTGCTGCGTACAGTAAACCATGAACTCTAAAAACCGCTTTGTTTGGGTGTTGATTGTTCTCGGGCTTGTTTGCCTACCTGTTCTCTCTGTCGTTGCGTCTGAACCGGACCATGAAGAGTTTGCTGTTGAAGCGGTTGAGCCGAACCAAGAGCCTGCCGTGCAGCCCGCCAAGGCTCGCCCGGGGATCTTGCTCGCCGAGACCGAGTTCACCCCGAGTGTGCGGATCGGGTGGATGGTTGGTGGAGTCATGCAATGGCACGAGGGCGAGCGTGACTACGGCCCACCGATCGGTGGTGAACAAATCGCACCCAACCTCAAGTGCTATGTCTCGCTCGGCGGCACCCGCATCGAGACCGGGGCCGGGCATCCAAAGGGGATCGTCATTCGCCTCGGGCTCACCAAGATCGACCCCGCCAAAGAGCTCTTCGCCGACATTGATCCCAAGACCGACATCACGATGGAAATCCAAGGCGTTCACCTCAACCAAGCGATCAAACTGCACGAAGGAACCGGGCTCATCCACCTCAAGTTTTCATTGGGTGATCTGGAGACCTGTTCGCTGCCCGGAACCGCCCGCAACCAATACCTGATGAGCGACCCCGACGACACGCTCGGCGGGCGCGTCAGCGACGGGATCAATGCCACCCCGGGCGGGCTCGATGGACAAGTTGGGCACGGCGAGGTCAATGTCGAAGTCTCCGAAGACGGGATGGTCGTCAAGATGAGCGTGCGTGTTCCCTACGGCATGCTCCGCCACCTCCAAGACCCGTGGGAGAGTGATCTGCCCGGAACCTTCTTCGAGCCCATCCATTTTCACGCCGAAGCAGAGTTGATCCCGGTGGATGTCGAACCCTTCGACCGCGAGCCCATGCCACCGATCAATCGTCCCAGCGATCCGATGGACTGATCGCGTGCGCACAATCGCGGGTACACTGCACCCATGAGCACACTCAACAAGATAGACCAGCACGGGCTTGACGCTGCCTACGAAGAAGCATGCGCCGGGCTCGCAGAGGGCGGAATCCCCATCGGATCGGTCCTGATGACCAATGATGGTGAAATCGTTGCCCACGGGCACAACCTGCGTGTACAGACGGGCGATTCAACCGCCCACGCCGAGACCGCGTGCATCCGCAGCGCGGGGCGTCGGCGTGATTGGCATGAACTGATCCTGGTTTCCACATTATCACCGTGCGCTATGTGTACCGGGACCGCGATCCTGCACAAGATCCCGCGCGTGGTGATCGGCGAGCATGAGACCTTTGTGGGGCGTGAGGACTGGCTCGAGGCCGAGGGGGTCGAGGTGGTGCTGGCTGATGACGAGCGTTGCAAAGAGTTGATGCGGGCGTTTATTGAGCAACACCCCGAACTCTGGAACGAGGACATCGGGATTCCGCCCGGGGAGTGGGCCTAGATGATTAGCTTTCGTTATTCGGTCGTCCTGTCAGCCCTTCTTACGATCAAGATCTGGGTGCCACTACTCGCCCGAAGGGCGCAGTAGTGCTCTTGATACCGGAATGCAAAGACACTACTGCGCCGTAGACGGCGAGTAGTGGCACCCAGCGAGGCACATTGGAGCCGTCGAA
>JAESUL010000299.1 GCA_016763115.1 Phycisphaerales bacterium
CACCGCCCAGACCCGTGTGTTCGATGTCCATGGCGTCGAGGTTGACCGGGCAGTGATCTCCGACGGGTCACGCCGAGTCCGCACCGACTGGGTGCCCAAACTCGCCGAGTTTGGCTGGTACCGCGCACTCATCGAAGTCCACACCGACAACGAACTCGTCGGCATCCGCACGCTTGATTTCTTCTGGGCCCCGCCGCCCGAGGACATCGAGCCAAGCCCGATCTTTGGGATCGCAGCCGACGCGACCAACGCCCCGATTGCCAATGCAGTGGGCGCACTTGCGAACGGAGCGCGGGTCGGGAGTGTATCACTCAATGTGTGGGGTCCAAACAGCAAGCCGACGGATTTCGATCTGGGCGGCAAGATCCCGACTGCCCTCAATACACTCACGCACACCAATATCGAGGTCTCGATTGGTTTCCACGAAGTCCCCATCGCCCTCGCCAACGCGCTCGCGGTGGACTCGGGCTCGGTGCTTGATGTCTTTGCTTCGCCGATGGACCGGTGGAACCAGTGGGGCGGGCAACTGCTCGATCGGTACGGGCAGTCCATCACCCAGTGGTGCTTTGGCTCGCTGCCCACCGAAGAACCCGTCTCCAAACTCGATGCCCAACTCGAAACGGTCTACGACGAGTTTGCCCGCTTTATTCCCTCGCCAATCGTTTCGGTTCCCTGGAGCGACGATCGTCCGATTGACCCCGTCGTCGCCCGTCGCCACCGCGGGCTACGCCTGGTCGACCGGGGCAACACCGGTGCCGGTTCGATGCCGATGCTCATCAACGAGTGGGTCAATCAATCCGCATTGGGCTCGGGCGGCTCAGACCAAGACCCGATGCTGACCCTGCTGCTCCACCCCGCCGACCACGAAGGCTTTGTCACCGATACCTGGTCCGCCGTCGGTTCGCTCTCGCGCAAAGCGCTCGCGTTCTGGTGGGCTGCGGGCAAATCCGGTGTTGGTCTTGACCGGTTCCGATTGCTCCTTGCCGATGCCTGGACGGTCACACCGGGCAAGCGCGGTCAGGTGATGCCCGCACCCGAGTTGCATGTCTGGCGGACCATCGCCTCGCGCCTTGCCGGGCGTCATCCGATCGAAGAACTCGCCCTGCTCGATGGCACACGCATTCTGCTCATAAGCCCACGCGCGGGCGAGCCACAAACCGAGGGCGCCATGATCGTCTGGCTCGAAGATCCAAGGCTCGGCAACGCCACATCAACCTCCCGTTCGCACAGAACGACCTGACCCAAATCGACCTCTTCGGCAACAAAACAACCATCCCCCTCCAGCACATCGGCGATCTCAACCTCCCCATGCACCACATCGAGATCGGACGCGCACCGGTCTTTATCGAAGGTGTCAACATCCCCTTCGCGCGCTTTCTCAGCAACATCCGCATCACACCCGACACCCTCGAGCCCCACTCAGGAATCCACCACCACCAACTCGTGATGAGCAACCCCTGGTCGTACGCAATCACCGGGCGTGTGTTCATCGTCGAGCCAGGCGGGTACACCCAAGGATCGGGCAACATCGACCGATCATGGGAGATCGCCCCGCGCGTGATCCCCTTCTCGCTCGAAGCGGGCGGGGTCTTCCGCGCCCCGCTCGAATGGTCGTTCTCGGCGGGTGAACTCGTCGGGCCCAAGCCCCTCGTGTTTGATGTCGAACTCTCCGCCGATGAGCAATACCCCATCGTGCGCGTCACCCGCGAGATCAATCTGGACTTCGATGGGCTCGATATCTCATCGACCGCACGCTGGCTTGGCAACGGCGTTGCCGAGATCACGGTCAGTGTCATCAACCGGACAAACACGACGATGAACCTCGAAGCCGTCGCGGTCCCGGTGCGTGAATCGAGGACACGGGCATCGATCAACGGGCTCGAACCCGGCGGGTCCATGTCCCGCAAGTTCATCTTCAGAAACACACGCCACGCCGACGAGATTGTTATCGGCATCAGTATCGTTGACCAAGATATCCGCATCAACTCGGTCGTCAAAGTACCCTGATCGGCTCGCCCAGAGCCTCAAAGCCCCACAAAAACAGGCCCAAAGCCCTGCTCGGGAACAAAGTCGGCTCGGGCGGTGTGTATGCTCTTGAATAGAAAGGTTTTCCATGCCCCGTCCAAAGTCATTCGATCCCGACACCGTCCTCGCCAAAGCGATGGGTGTGTTCTGGGAAAAGGGCTACGACGCGGCGAGCATCTCGGACCTCACCGAAGCAATGGGCATCAACCGCTTCTCCCTCTACGACACCTTCGGCGACAAGCACCAACTCTACCTCAAAGCCCTCGATACCTACGACCGCATCGTCGTTCTTCCTTTTATCGAAAAAGTTGAAGCCATCAACTCACTCAATGACCTCGACGCCTATTTTGCGATGGTTATTGACTACCAGCACACCGGATCGACAAGCCTGTGCTGCATGATGCACAAGGCCGCGATCACCCAGGCCGCTTGTGATGACGACACCAAAAAACGCGTCGAATGTGTCCGCGACCGCGTCCACGCCGCCTTCTGCCAAGTCGTCCAGCGCATCAAAGACGCCGGCGAACTCAGAGCGGGCATCAACATCTCCGACGCAGGCTGGATGCTCAAAATCGCCCTCGCCGGTCTCGCCACCCAAGCCACCTGCCCAACCCCCGCCGAGGACACCAAAGCCGCATTCCGCCTCCTCGTAGACACCCTCCGGGCGTAGTTTTTTTTCAGCATCCCCAAATAACGAACCAAATAGTTTGATATTTTGACAAGTTTCGGAACAATCAGTTGGATACCGCCGTTCACCTTTCATCAACCAGCCCAAACCGGGCACGAAAGGAACCACCCAAATGATCAACGGCTACACACTCACCGACCCCGCAAACGCCAACCAAGCCCAGCAAGAAATCTTCGAGAAAGCCAACAAGCGCTTTGGGTTTGTTCCCAACATTGTCAACGCCTTCTCAGAATCCCCAGTCCTCGCAGCCGCGATGCTCGGGCTCTACGCCAAGTTCGACGACACCTTATTCAATGCTGTTGAATCCCATGTCGTTCTCCAAACGATCAATGTCCTCAACGAGTGCCACTACTGTGTTCCGGCGCATTCTACCATTGCCCGTAACGGTGGCGTAGACGAAACACTTGATGACGCACTGCGGCGCAACGAACCGCTCGCAGATTCCAAACTCGAAACGCTCCGTCAGTTCACAACCCAAATGGTCCAGCAACGCGGGCATGTTTCACAAGACCAGTTCGCCAGTTTCATCAAGGCGGGGTACACTCGTCAGTCTGCGCTCGAGATCGTCCTCTTCATCACCGTCAAAACCCTCACCAACTACGGCAACCACATCACCGGCACCGACCTCGACGAAGCATTCAAGCCCCTCGAATGGTCACCAAACGCCGCAACCGTATAACAAAACAATCCCCGTGCCACTACTCGCCCGAAGGGCGCAGTAGTGCCCAAAGCAACAAGCAAAGCACATCAACGCCACAGATAATAGGAACAA
The DNA here is from genome assembly GCA_016763115.1 of Phycisphaerales bacterium. Classification (GTDB taxonomy): domain Bacteria; phylum Planctomycetota; class Phycisphaerae; order Phycisphaerales; family UBA1924; genus UBA1924. Next base: position 3,486 of record JAESUL010000299.1, read on the forward strand.
ACCA
>JAESUL010000300.1 GCA_016763115.1 Phycisphaerales bacterium
CCACTCGATTCGCGAGAGCGATGCGAAGATTCGGGACGAGGCGAGGAGTGCCATGAGTTCTGTTCCACAACCATCTGTGCCTTCGATCAATCAGTGGAGTTCGGAGTATCTCTTGGAGATGCACCGGGCGTACCAAGAAGATCCAAACTCTGTTCCAAGTGATGTCCGGGCGTTTTTCCAGGGCTTTGACCTTGCGCACGCTGGGGAGTTGAGGCTCTTTGGTGATGGTTCTGCATCGAGCAAAGGGACTGATTCGCAGAGTAGCGGGGGATTGCAGTGGGGTGCTGCGGGGACGGGCCCGGCGAAGTTGACGCCTACGGTTGGGCGGCCCGCCGGGCGTGCGACGCATTTCGAGGCGGTTGTTGATGATTTAATCGGTGCGTACCGAGATCAGGGGCATTTGGCAGCAAGGATTGATCCGTTCGGTATTGACCGTGGGCCACGCCCAGAAGCACTGACCCTGGCGTACCACAATCTCGAGGAAGCCGACCTTGATCGCGTAGTTGAGGGCACGACTATGGGGCTTGGTGCGCAGACGACACTGCGAAAGGTGATCGATCATCTCGAAGAGATGTACTGCGGGAGTGTGGGCGTGGAGCTCATGCATGTCGCCGATACGGAACAACGGGCGTGGTTGCTCGAACGCTACGAGCGTGCCGGAGGGCGGATTGAGCTTGATGACAAACGCAAGGGATTGATCATTGAACAACTGACACAGTCCGAAGCGTTCGAGCGGTTCCTCGGCAAGCGGTACCCGGGCGAGAAACGGTTTAGTCTCGAAGGCGGCGAATCGTTGATCCCGATGCTCGACCACATGATCGAGGCATTCTCGGATCTTGGAACTGAGGAAGTTGTCTTTGGCATGGCCCATCGCGGGCGGCTGAATGTATTGAACAACACGATCGGCAAAACCTACGAGCAGATCTTTACCGAGTTTGAGGAGAACTGGTCGGAGGGCTTCGCCGACGGCGGCGGGGATGTGAAATACCACCGTGGGTACTCCGGGACTCGACGGTTCCCCAATGGGAAGATGGTGCATCTCGCGTTGGCCAGTAATCCGAGCCACCTTGAAGCGGTCGATGGCGTGATTGCCGGGCGAGTTCGCGCCAAGCAGCGTCTGCGAGCGGATACCGAACGGATCCGGGTTGTGCCGATCCTCATTCATGGCGACGCTGCGATCGCGGGGCAGGGGATTGTGCAAGAGGTGCTCAACTTCTCACAACTCGAAGGATACACGACGGGCGGGACGATCCATATTGTGGTGAATAACCAGATTGGGTTTACGACCCTGCCTCAGGATTCGCGGTCGAGTCGGTACTGCACCGACATTGGCAAGGCGATTGATGCTCCTATTTTTCATGTGAATGGTGAAGACCCCGAAGCGATTGTTGCGGTCGCTCAGTTTGCGGTGGAGTACCGGCAGACCTTCAAGCGCGATGTCTTTATCGACATGATGTGCTATCGCAAGTACGGGCACAACGAGCAGGACGAAACGAGTTTTACCCAGCCGATCATGGCGGGGCTTATCAAGAAGAAGCCTTCGGTGCTGAAGATTTATACTGACAAGATGCTCGCTGAGGGAACGATCACCGAGGCGGATCGGCTGGCGATCAATGATCGTTTGCGCGAGGCACTCGAGAAAGCACAAGAATCGGCGCGTCACGCCCCCAATGACCCGACAATTGATCCGGGTTCAGAGCGTTGGAGCGGGCAATCGCATGAGTTTGTCTTTGCGCCCGTCGAAACCGCGGTGAAACCAGAAGTCATCGAAGAGATCGCGGCTTCGCTCGGGAAGGTTCCCGACGGTTTCAAGCTGAATCCGAAGCTGAAAAAACTGCTCAAGGAGCGGGGCGAGTTGCCGCACGCGGAGATGATGAGTTATGCCGACGCGGAACACCTTGCGTTTGGTTCATTGCTGATCGAAGGGCATCCGATCCGGCTGTCCGGGCAGGACTGTCGGCGGGGCACCTTTAGTCATCGGCACGCGGTGGTGCGTGACTTTGAGAGTGCCGAGCCGTACATCCCGTTGAATAATATCCGCGACTTTGGCGAGGACGGGACGATGACTCCCCCGGGTTCGATCGGTGCAGATGGCAAACCCCGACAGGCCAAGATTTGTATCTATGACAGCCCGCTCTCGGAGATAAGTGTTCTTGGATTCGAGTACGGGTATTCGCTCGCGGACCCAAAGATGCTCGTGATCTGGGAAGCGCAGTTCGGCGATTTCGCCAACGGCGCGCAGGTGATTACCGACCAGTTTATCGCGTCGGCGGAGAGTAAATGGGAACGCTGGTCCGGGGTCGTCATGCTGCTTCCACACGGATATGAAGGCGCTGGTCCAGAGCATTCATCGTGTCGGATGGAACGATTCTTGGAGCTCTGCGGACAGAACAACATGCAGGTTGTGTATCCATCGACGGCAAGCCAGGTCTTTCATATGTATAGACGACAGATGAACCGCGATTTTCGCAAGCCTCTGATCGTGATGACCCCCAAGAGCATGCTGCGCATCCCGACGAGCCCGCTGAGTGATTTGTACGAGGGCACCTTTATGGAGATGCTCGATGACCCTGCATTTGTAGGCAAAGCGAAGGATCGCACCGGTGTCAAGCGGATTATTCTGTGTTGCGGCAAGATCTATCACGAGTTGAATGATCGACGCAACGCCATCGGGCGAGATGATCTTGCGATTATCCGCGTCGAGCAGGTGTACCCGTTCCATTCGCAGATGCTCAAGAAGATCATCGACCAGTATCCCTCCGATGCGGAGTTGGTCTGGGTTCAAGAAGAGCCTAAAAATGTCGCGGCGTATCGGTTTGTGTCCGACTCGTTGTACGAGGATCTCGGCATTGAACGGATCAAGTACATCGGTCGCCCGCGGACGGCGACGCCGGCGACAGGATCGAAATCGCAACACAAGATCGAGCAGGAAAATCTGTTGACTTCTGCGGTGGGTGCCAAGCCCACAACTGAGTCGTCGAAGAAGAATGTGGCTTCGGCCAAGGCGTAAATGAATCGTTTTTTCACTGGATGAACACAACGAACGGGTAGAGATCATATGAGCACAGAAATAGTCATTCCGAATGTTGGCGAATCAGTAACGAGCGGCGTGATCTCCGCGTGGTCGGTCGAGGACGGCGCGTATGTCGAACGCGATGAAACCGTGCTCGAACTCGAGACCGACAAGGTCACCATGGAAGTGCCCGCGACGGTCAGCGGGATCGTCAAGCATGGCGCGGTTGAAGGCGATGAGGTCGATGTCGGTGCGGTGGTTGGGCAGATTGGTGAGTCCGCAGCCAAACCAGAAGGCGCCGCGGTTCCCGCGTCTGCCCCGGCGCCAGCAGCGGAGAAACCAGCAGAAACAAAGGCTGCGACGCCAACGGCAGCGGTTGCCGCCGTGGCTGCAACTCCGGCGACGGCATCGGATGTCGAGGTCAAGGCGACGCCATTGGCTCGCAAACTCGCCGAAGACAAGGGCGTGAACCTCGCCGGGATCAATGGCACGGGTGCGGGCGGGCGTGTTCGAGAGCAGGATGTGCTTGCCGCGATTCAGACCATGACGGTTTCGGGCAATACGCCGAGTTCAGCAATGTCCAGCGGCGGTGGATTGAGCCGAGCGATTTCAACCGAACGGATGTCGCCGATGCGTCAGATGATCGCGTCGCGATTGGTCGAGGCGCAGCAGACCGCGGCGATGCTGACCACCTTCAACGAGGTTGACATGGGCGCGGTGATGGATATGCGTAAGTTGCACAAAGAAGCCTTCGGCGAAAAGCATGGCGTGAACCTTGGGTTCATGTCGTTTTTCGTCAAGGCGTGTACGCAGGGCTTGGCGAAGTTCCCAAAAATCAACTCGTACATTGTCGCCGGCGACAACGGCAAGCCCGCGATCCAGAACCATGATTATTCCGATGTGGCCATCGCGGTCTCGGGCAAGAAGGGGCTTGTGGTACCTGTGCTCCGCAACGCCGAAGCGATGAACTTTGCACAGATTGAACTATCGATCAAGGATCTCGCGGTCCGTGCACGCGACGGCAAACTCGGGCTCGATGAAATGCAGGGCGGGACCTTTACGATTACCAATGGCGGGATCTTTGGCTCGCTGATGTCCACGCCGATCCTGAATCCGCCTCAGAGCGCAATCCTCGGCATGCACGGCATCAAGAAACGCCCGATGGAAGACCCAAACAACCCCGGCGCAATCGTTCTCCGCCCGATGATGTACCTCGCGTTGAGCTACGACCATCGGATTGTCGATGGCGCCGAAGCCGTGCAGTTCCTGGTATCGATCAAGGACGCGATTGAGGATCCGGCACGATTGATGCTGGAGTTGTAGTTCATGGAATCTAGAGTTCGTGCAAAGCAAATGAGAAATCTCATCACTCAAATAGACGAAATCCTTTTTCATGAGTGGGATCCAATTGGAGTAAACGATACTCCAGATTGCTTTGATGA
>JAESUL010000025.1 GCA_016763115.1 Phycisphaerales bacterium
GACCAGGATGTCCGATGGTGCCCCGGGTGCGGCGATTACGCCGTGCTCGCCGCTGTTCGCAAGGCATTGCCTGATATCGGGCACCGAAAAGAAAACATCGTCTGCATCTCCGGCATCGGGTGCGCCGCACGGTTCCCGTACTACCTCGAGACCTACGGCATGCACTCGGTCCACGGGCGTGCTCTCGCGGTGGCGACGGGCGTCAAGTGCGCCAATCCTGAACTCGAAGTGATGGTCGTCTCCGGCGATGGAGATCTACTCTCCATCGGGGGCAACCACACCATCCATACCATGCGCCGCAATGTTGATATCTCGATCTTTCTGCTCAACAACAAGATCTACGGGCTCACCAAGGGGCAGTACTCGCCGACCAGCGAGGTCGGCAAGGTGACTTCGTCATCGCCCGCCGGGTCGATTGATTACCCACTCAATCCCATCGCTCTGGCGGTTGCCGCCGGGTGTACATTCATCGCCCGAGGCATTGATGTGGATATGAAGGGCATGGACATCCTCATCAAACGAGCATTTGAGCATCGAGGCACCTCGTTTGTCGAGGTCTACCAAGATTGCAATATCTTCAATCACAAAGCGTGGTTCTATGCGTCCCAAAAGGACACGATGCCAGAAAATACCATCAAGGTTGAGCAGGGCAAGCCGCTGATCTTTGGTGCAGATCGCGGCAAGGGAATCCGCTACAACTGCGGACATCCCGAGGTAGTTGCCTTGGGTGAGGACGGCATCAACGCAGACGACCTGATCGTCCACAACGAAACCGACCACCTGCTTGTTTCACTCTACGCCCAGATGGCCCACCCTGATTTCCCAGAACCAGTGGGGGTCCTCCACGCCGATCCGAGCAGGCCGACCTACAACGATTTGCTCGTCAAACAGGTTGAAGATGCCAAGAGCAAAGAGAATCAGGATCTGCAATCATTGATTACAGGGAATGACTCCTGGGTTGTCGAGTAAGTTTTATCCGCTGTTGGGTATTCAGATTTCGATCATCAGCCTGCGCCGTCCGTTTGGATCTCGCCCAACCGGCACCCACACAAGCCAGACTTCGCAAGTCCCCATCTCGGTTTTGCGTGGGCTCAGCACGGTTTCTTCGAGATACAGTCCTTCAACTGTAATCTCATCGCGGATTTCATCGAGCTCGGACTCAAACTGAGCCTCCAGCGCGGCGAGTTGCTCGTGAAGATGACAAAGGTTGTCTTCTGCTCGCCCGATATCGCCGCGCTCTTTGGCTGTTTTCGATGCCCGGCTCGCCGCGGTCCCCGCGCTGCGGACACTTGTTGCGCTTACTATTTTTCGCCCAAGCAACGCCCCGAGGATGGTCGCTCCAAACGAGGCGGCCGTCGATATTCGGCTTGATTTGTACTGCGATTTCTCGACATCAATCTTCTGTTCCGCTTTGATGATCTTCTTTTTCAGAGACTCGACCTTCGTGCCGTACTTTCGGCGCAACGCATCGAGTTTCTCATCGCGGTGCTCGCGGAGCGTGTCGCGGAGCCGAACACGGAACGCGCCCTCGTCCTCTCCGAGTTGGGAATACGCTTTGAGCACTTTGCATTTCCAAACACTCATGGCACCCTGGCGGTACAAGTGCGCCTTGGCACGCGTCGCCCATGATTTGTAGGATGCTTTCCGCGAGGCCTTGGGCGGGACCGGTTCATACGCGCCGTCCACATCAGGCTCGGCGTACAACTCGCTCTGGACGGGGATCTCGAATGATTCCCCCCACGGATCGGTCCCAACAGCGTCGTCAAGCATCGTGAGCAACCGCACATCATTCCATTGGTCAACCTTGGAACTCACCCGCACATAATGCATCGAGGCATCGGCACACAACGCGGGCGCGTAACAGAGCTGCTCGTTGGCAGCCAACGCCCCGATCATGGGCAGGTACCCAATCGGAATCCCCGCACCAAGCACGGGCGGATGCGATGCGGATTTCTGGGCTGCTTCTAGCACGGTGGGCAACTCTTGCGGAGTTGCTTTGGGCACCATCTCTTTCTTGGATGCAGCTTTCTTACTCTTCATCAACTGCGCAATCTGGATTCGTGTCAACGGCCCACGCAGATAGCTCATCGCCCACCGTGTATGAAAAACCACCGGCCCGTCCTCATGGACATTGTGCATCAGGAAAACTCGCTTTCCAAGCCCGGAAAGCATCTTGTCCATCGTTCGACGGTCAAACTTCGACGACTGGCTTGACGCCGCGCCTTCAAGCCCTTCGAGCACCCGCTTCTTGTCACGCTCGGTCTGCACCCGTCCGAGGAACCAAGTCCCGGCGTTGCTCAAACCCTTGTAATCAAGGTCCACCGGGTTTTGCGTTGCGAGCACCACCCCGACGCCGTACGCGCGGGCCTGTTTCATCATCGTCAGCAGCGGCTTCTTGCTCGGCGGGTTCTTGATCGGTGGAAGATATCCAAACACCTCGTCCATGTACATCAACGCCCGCAGCGAACTCGTTCCCGATTGTGTCCGCATCCACGCGACCATCTCGCTGAGCACAAGCGTCACAAAGAACATCCGCTCGCTCTCCGACAAATGAGCGATCGAAAGAATAGAAATCCGAGGCTTGCCCTCTTTCGTGTACAACAAGTTATGGATATTGAGTGGTTCACCCTCAAGCCAACTGGCAAACTCGGGCGATGCGAGCAGGTTGTTGAGTTTGATGGCCAGCGTCATCCGTGCCTTTGCGGGCATAAATGTATCGACATCGAGCACGCCGATACGATCGAATGGCGGATTCTGAATCAGTGGTATGAGCGAACCGAGATCAACGCCTCGCCCGTCACGCCACGCCCGTTCAAGAATCGTGCTCAGCAAAATATGCTCGGGGCTCTGCATCGGATCGCTCTTGATCCCGACAAGCGTGAGCAACCCGGACACACTCGAACTCACGCGATCACGCAATGCTTCACTATCAGCAATAACCGCGGCGCCGGGTGCCTCAAATGATTGCAACGGCGTGAGCCCAACGCCCGCGCTGCTCCCCGGCGTATAGATGGTCATATCCACCGCGTCGCGCAGAGCCTTGATCCGCTTGCCGTCCTGCCCCCATTCCTTGAGCCCATTTTTCCAGAGCTTGGCTTGGCTCGCCGCGTACTCCTTCGTGCCCATGCCCTTGCGTTGGGCAGCACCAGCATCGACCCAAGGCTCAAAGTCTTTGGGTTTCAATCCTGGAAAGGTCAGCATCAGGTTAGCAATATCGCCCTTCGGGTCGATCACAATCGCGGGGATGCCGTCGAGGGCCGCCTCTTCGAGCAGCCCGATGCACAGCCCGGTCTTGCCCGACCCGGTCATCCCCACACACACCGCGTGCGTTGTCAGGTCCTTTGAGTCATACAAGATCGGATCGGCGAGAAGTTTTCTCTGCCCGAGGTCATACTCACGACCTAAATAGAACGCTCCAAGTTTTTCATAGACCGATGGCGATGGTGCTTTGGACATAATCCCTCCACGATGAGGGTAGTGCATTGTGCCCAATGATTCTCGGGAAATTTACCCAATCACCAAGGGCACAAGCCGTTGCTGATCAACATCAACAAGCCCGAGATCCGTGAGTTTTAGTTTAGGAATGACCGGCAATGGCAAGAAACTCAGCATCATAAACGGGTCCTCAATCGGGCAACCAACGGCTTGCACACTTGCTAAAAGAGCATCCTGCTGGGCAATCACACCCATCGCATCAGCATCGGAGATCAACCCCGCGATCGGCAGGGCCAACAGCCCGAGAACCACGCCGTCTCTCACCACGCACTGCCCGCCATTGGCATCTTGAAGAGCCTCCACAGCCAGAGCCATATCTGAATCGTTTGTTCCAACAACCGCCAAGTTGTGCGCATCATGCCCAACCGTGCTTGCCATCGCACCATCCTCGAATCTAAACCCGGTCACAAACCCAATCCCGATTCCATCAGATGTACCATGACGAGCAATCACCGCGA
>JAESUL010000301.1 GCA_016763115.1 Phycisphaerales bacterium
CTGGACGGAGTTTCCGGTTTCGATGACGACGGTTTGTGCGATGGATTGGATAAACCCGGTCAATTGATCGCCGTTGGTCAAGATGATGAGGTCGTCATCGAGATCGTGATTGTTTGTTTGATCGAGCGGGCGTGGGTGGACGCGTTTGGTGATGGTGAGTGAACGAACACGGTCGATGGCGATGGCGACGCGGGTTTGTCCGTCGATGCGGATGCCGGCGAGGGTGTCGGAATCATCAGTGTCGGTAATCTTCATCCGCAGGCGTTGCCCGTCGGTGAGTACAACAACAAAGGAGCCTTCGACATCACTTGGACCAAGGGAGTCCACCACGGGTATTTGCGTAGAGTGGAACCAGAGTGTGCGGAAATCGGTGAGGTCGAAGTGCTGATCGGTTCCATCTCGATCTTGTCCAACCACGCCGGTGCTTTGGGCGACGCCTTCGTACCGTAGCGACACCGTATCGAGATCATTGGTCAGCACATAGACCCATTGGCGTTGTTGCGCGTGGACAGTTGCACAGAGTGCAAGCAGGGTGATCGCGGCGATGAGTTGGGTGATGTGCGTACTCATTTCTGAAAGATCGGCATGTAGCGTTTGGGCATCTGGAGGATGATCAGGGCCATGGCGGTGCCGTAGGTCTTGCCGACCGATCGGTCTTCCCATCCGCCGTCGTTGGTTTGTGAACTCAGGAGTTCTTCGCGGATGGCGGGCCACCAGGTTTCCCAGTGCTTGCCGCCGGCGAGGTAGACGCACTGCACGGCGTAGTAATGCCCGTAATAGTAGTGCGAACGCACCGCTGCGCCGCGTCCGGGGGTGGCGTTGTTTTCGAGGTATTCGAGCCCCTTGTCGATCGCGTCGTCGTCATAGATCCCCGCGTAAAACAGGCTCGCCACGCCCGCAGCCGTGCGGGGCCACGCGCTCGAGCCTGAACCGATCTGGTACTTGAACCCGCCGTCGGTGCTCTGGCATTGGCGGACATACTCGACGGCCCGGTCGATGGTCTCGGTGGCGACCTCGATGCCCGCGTTGCGTGCCGACCGCAGCGCCATGATCTGGCAGATCGTGACGGAGACATCGGCGTCGTAGGGAACGGGGTTGTACCGCCATCCGCCGTCCTCGTTCTGGGTTTGCTCGATAAGCCGGATGGCTTTGACGAGGGTGTCGTAGAGTTTCTGCGAGCGTGCGGTGTTGTCGCCGCCGACGGACATGCCGTAGACCTCGCCGAGAAAAAGCGTGGCGAACCCGTGCCCGTACATCGGGCCGTTGGTTGATTGCGAGGTGATGAGCCCCGAATCAGTCGAGGATTCAAGGATAAACTCGACGCCGCGATCCACCGCGTCGCCGTATGGTCCGCGTCCGGGCAGGTTGCCGTCGCTCATCAATGCGATGCACGCGAGCGAGGTGATGGCGACATTTTTCCCGAACCGTCCGTCGGCCCACGAGCCGTCGTCTTCTTGTGTCCGCGCCAAGAACGCGAGTCCGTCGTTGACCGCGTTGTCGAGCTCGGGTGTGATTTCTGAATCGGTCGCGGCGTTCTGTGCAGAATCTGATTGAGCAAATCCGGGTGTGATGAACAGAGCAAGAACAATCAGGGCGATGGTTTTCATTTGTTGTCCTCTGCGAGCGCGCGGTAGTACTCTTCGGTGAGGGTGCGGTAGAGCTCGGAGTAGGTGTCGTTGAGCCCTTGCGTCAGCGTGTCGCGGATTCGCTTTGGCAGGCTTCCCCATCCGGCGGCCCCCGGCGCGGGCGCGTCGGCGAGCTCGCCCTCTTGGAGCCCGGGCGGGGTTGACTGCTGATCGCCCGTGCCCGATGGGTCGGGCGATTGCTGCTGGGATTGCTGCTGATCGGGCTGGGCCTGGTCGGCGCTTTGCTGACTTGATGATGGGCTGCCCGACGAGCCGGGGTTGCTGTTGGCCGACTCGATGACCTTGTCGAGTTTGTCGAGGATGCTTTGTTGGATGCGCTGTGTATCGAGCCCGAGATCGGAATCGTCGCCGATCTGTTTGGCGACCTGGTCCATCAGGGTGACGGCCTGGGCGAAGGCTTCGCCGGCTTCTTGCTGGGAGAGCGCGCGATCGAGTTCCTCGGTGTTCTGGTTGTCGCTGGTGTTTTCACCAGTTGATGTTGTGCTTGAATCGGTGATGCCGAGCAGGTCATCGAGTGTTGGCAACGGATCATCACCAAGCGATGCGCCTGCCAGAAGAGAACAAACCGTGATGGTTGCGACGACGGTGAATCTCATGGGGATGCCTCTGATTTTCCAGGATCGCTTGGCTGGAGCGAGCCATCGCGTGGCTTGACCAGCACGGGCTTGTTGGGTTTGGGGTCGCCTTGTTGCTCGTTGAGCTGCTCGATAAGTTGTTGACCCTCGGCGGCGATCTCTTGTTGAAGATCTACGAGTGCCCGGACCGCTTTAGGATCTGCGGCGGGAGAATCATTGAGCGATTGGGTCTGCATCGCGGCGAGTTGTTGGAGCGAGCGGAGGAGTTTGAGCTGGGCGATCGGCGGGATGACGGGTTCTTCTTGCCCGGATTGTCCTGAGCCAGATCCGCCGCCGCTTTGTCCGTCCTCGAACATCTCGTCCTTTGGTTTGGCGTCTTGGAGCACCTCGACGAGTGCGCTGAGCATGTGGATCGCGGTGAAGTGATTTGCGCGGATAGATTCGGGCGGCGTGCGATCGTTGAGGGATTTACTCGCGGCGTTCATCACGCGGTCGAGCTGGGAATGGGTGAGCGCAAAGACCGACGCTTCGGCGAGCTCTTCGCTCTCGGAAATCAGCTCGTCGAGCAGTGTTCGCAGTTCGTCTTGGGTGCGTGCGATTGCGCGGGTGTCGGAGCGTTCTTTACGGGTGAGTTTGGTGCCGCTGAACGGGTCGGCTTGATCGCGGATCTGGACTTGGGCGTCGAGTGCTTCTTGGTATTTCTTACGAAGTTCATCGCGGAGTCGGCGTGACTCACGATCGGCGGCCTGTTCGTTGAGCCGCTGGGCTTCGTCGAGTGCTTGCTCGATGTGGTGCAAAGCATTGCGCTCTTGCTGCTCGGCGGTATCGAGATCGACAGGAGAAACCCGCAGCGCGGTGACAGCCATCGATTGGGTGTCGGCGGCTTTGGTCAGGTGGTCGGCGATGGTCTGGGTCTCGGGGAACGCGCCCGTCGCGGTGTCGCGGACACCCAGCGTGTTCTCGATGAGCCCGATGAGCGAAATGTCGAGCCCGTCGGCGCCGGTGCGGAGTTTGGTGAGGTGGTTGCTTTGTGCAGCGATCAGTGTTTCGAGTTGCTCGATGATGGAAGCAAGCTGGCGGCGGAGGGCCGAGTCGCGGTTCTTGGAAGCGTGGTCGATCTCGTCGAGCATCGAATCGAGCTCGTCCATCGCCGCTTGCTGAGATTGCGATGCCTGCCCGGTCTGGTTGCCGGCGATTTCGTCGGATGCCTGCTTGAGGGTTTGCTCGATCTGCGAGCCTCGCCCTTGGGCGGCGGCGCGGCGGAGGGCCTCGGCCTGGGTTGGATCGGTCTCTTGAAGCTCGGCGGCACGCTCGTCGAGCTCGTCGAGCATCGCCCGCGCACGCTCGGCGGTTTCACGCTGACGATCAAGAATCTTTTCGAGTGTTGTTCGTTCATCCGCGCTGAGCTCGGCGATGGATTTGCCTGCAGCGGTCGCGTTGAGCGCGTCGGTCTGGTCTTTGAGCCGTTGAATCTCGTCGCGGAGTTCTTGTACCGATCGGCGTGCAAGCCAGCTGTCTTTGCCGCGATCGAGCATGCTCAGTGCTTGTCCGAGCCGATCGCGGACGGTTTGTTGTTCGTCCTTGGCGAACTCTTCGCGGTTCTGGTCGATGCCGTCGGCGGCGTTGTCCGCAGCCTGGGCGGCCTGGGCGAGGGTTGAATCCGAGTCTTGTAATAATGACCGCAACGACGGATCGTCGATGGCGTTGGTCGATGCGATCTGCTCGGCGCGGGCGAGCACGCGCTGCTGCGAACGGATCTGCTCTGCCAACGAGCGTTGGTCACGCGAGGATTCGAGCAGCCCGGATTCGAGCTGGTCTTGCAGGGTGGATTGCTGCTCGTCGAGGCGTTTGAGCGCTTCGAGCACCGGGGCGATTGTGCGTTGGAGGTGCTCGATCATGGTGAGTTCGTCAACGATTCGGAGGATGCGAGATTCGGAGGTGACGGGCGATGAACCTGAAAAATCGCTTTTCAGATCGATCGCCTGAGCGGTGATCCAGAGCTCGTCGCCGGGGTTTGGATTGAAGATTGAAACTTCGAGCAACGCTTCGAGCGTGAGCGCTGAGCCGATGGGTGTTGATGGTGCGCGGACAAGCTCGATGGCGTCGGAGGGCTCGGGCATCGCGCCCGTCGAGTCGGCGGGGGGCGCAGCATGAATGGCCCAGATCCATGCGCTGCCCAGACCGATATCGTCGAGGAACTGGGCATTGAGCGCGATCGTGGCGCGGGCGGTGACCATGATGTCGCGGTCGGGCTCGACGATCGCGGTCGATGGCGAGGTGTCAGTATGGACAACGAGATCCAGCGCAATGGGCTTACGAACGGTGATGCCCAAATGGTCGACGATGGTTGGTTCGATCAGCACGGAATCACTCGCGGTGAATCGGAGCTCGAGTGTGGTGTCGGTAGGCTGGGAAAGGATTGCATCGTCGAGTCGGTCACTGATGGATGCAAGCCAATGCGGACTCGAGCCGTCGGCGAGTTCGATGGGCTTGGAAAATGACCATCGGATCATCGCTTGCGAGCCGGCGAGCAATGGATCGGTGATGAACTGCGATTCAGTGGTGTGTGTATCGGGCTCGATGAGCAACACGCTGGGCGTTGAGCCGACCGCGTACGGCGGGGGGGTGACCGCGAGCGTGGTCTCGATGCGGTATTCGAGGGTGAGTTGGTCGCCTTGGGTGCGATCGCCCAGTGCGCGGGTGTCGAGGAGTGATTCGTAGACTCGCCCGCTCGAGCCGGCAGCGATCGGTTGGGCGGCAAGCAGGGTCCGGGTGCTCGGTGTCAGCGGGCGGTTGTTCTCGTCGAGCACCCGCCAGCGGATGATGGCGTGGGCATCGCTTGTTGAGGGCGAGACCGAGACCCGCACGCGAAGTGCTTCGTCGATCGCGTGGGCGCCTTGGGGCGTGGCGTCGTTGATGGCAAAGCGCTTTGGCCATGATGCGTTCGACCACGGGGCAACGGCGCGTTGGATGCCGATCGAGGTCAGCGCGGGTGATCGAATAGCGGGGATCATTACGACAAGCCCGATCAGCAGCAAGGCACCCGCTGCGCGAAGGGCGTGTTCGATGCGGAGGATGGAAGGCGGTGATGAAACGCGAGCGGTCGCGCGGGCGATGGCTGCGCTGCGAAGGGCGGCTTCGATCGGGTCGGTGGGATCTGCGGCAGCGGTGTTCTGGAGATCAATCGCCCCGGCGAGCATCCCGCGTGAAGATTCGTCGATGCTCTCGACGCGCAGGGCAAGGTCGATCTGCGAGAATCGTGCCCGCAGTGCGGGGACAAGCAGTTTGATGACCAGCCGAAGGCCGAGCATGAGCATCGCAGCGAGCAGGATCACCCGGATGCCCATCGGTAATCGGAGTGCAAAGTCTGCGAGGATGACAAGTGTCAGCGCCGCGAGCAGTGCCGCGAGGGTCCAGGCGAGGGCGCGGGCGATCAGCAGCCCGCGGGCACGGATGCCTGTTGCTCGCAGCGACGAGCCGAACTGCTCGATCGCTTTGCTCTGTTGGGTATTGACAGTGCTCATCTGTACTACTGTACCGGCACGCGGGCTGGAGGGTTCGGGATTCACGGTGATTGTGGGCAAGAGTGGGCGGGATTATGCGAGCCGAAGCGACTTGCGCCCGATCCATTCGATGCTCACCAGCAGGATTAGGAAAAACAGCACGATCGGGCGATCCCACAGCGAGACACGCTCGGGGGGCAGGGCGATCGTCCGGGCACGGTTGGGCAGCATGGATGGGATGGTGCCAAAGTCTTCGGGCTTGATAACCTGCCCGCCGGTTTGTGATGCAAGATCAGCGAGCAGCGGGTGGTTGGTGTCCAGGGTTCTGCGTTCGTCCGAACTGTCAAGCACGGAAATCGTCGCATTGATCGAAGCGAGCATTGGATCAGCAGATTCGAGTGCAACGCGGTACTGCCCGGGTTCTTGGGGGATCCATGTGCCCAGGCGGGTTGTTTGTGAGCCGAGCAGTGAAGCGTGGGCACCGGCATCCTTGGACCCGATGCGGGTGATGGTCGCGTCGATGGCTTTGGGCAGGGTGTCAACAAGGGATTGGTCGAGCAGGTCAACGACGAGTTGGACGGGTTTGCCCGGCTGGGGGAATGCGGGGGCGACGCGGAGCAGGGCCGGGGCCGAGCCACGCGCGATGGTGCCTCGGGCGAGCATGCGGATCATGGGGAGCCAGAACCGCTCGGGGAGGGCTTCGCCTCGTCCGTATCGCCAGCGCCAGATCTCGTCGGTCGCGACATACCCGACCTGTCCACCGGCGTAGCGCATCGAGAGCACCACGGGCGATGAATCCGCGATCGTGTCGACCGGATGCGCGGTTGCCAAAACCACGGCTCCGGGTTTGAGGGTATCAAAGTCGATGCGTTGAACAAGACGCAACTGGGACCATCCGGTGGCGGGATCGCGGAGCCGTTCTTCCCAACCGTCGTCGCCGAGTTGGAGAATCCCGAGCCGATCAGCTTCGGGTGTCGAGTCCATGGTGATGGACTGGTCCCAAGTGGCGATGCCCGAGCGCCCGTTGGTTGGCGGATACATAGGCAGAAGCCCGGCGATGGGGGAGGTGAGCCAAGACGATGGCGTTGCGCTCGGGCCACCGATCCAGAGCAGCCCGGCGCCGTGCTCGGCGATGTGCTCGCGGAGCCCGTCGAGTTGCTCGGGGGTGAACAACTCGGCGCGGACATCGCCAAGGATGACCACATCGTACGGCTCCCACTGGTCCTTCGAGGTCGGGATGCGGTCGATGACCACATCGCCGTCCTGCTTGTACCGACGATCCGCAGCCAGAAGCATCGCGGTCGATTCGATAGAATCTTCACGCGTAAGCAGGTTCTTGAGGTACCGCTGTTCCCATCGCGGGTACCCATCTATATAGAGCACCCGCAGCGGGCGATCGACCACCGAGAGGGCGATCGACGATTGGTTGTTGCCCGGATTCATGTCCGCTGCGGAGGTGGTGTTGAGCACGATATCGAGCTTGGTTTCGCCCGGAGTATTCAAGGCGTGGTGCAGGGTGTATTGATGGGTTGATCCACCGGCGAAGTCCTTAGGATCGATGGGTACAGAGGCGACGACCTGGCCGGTCGCGTGGTCGATCAGGTCCAGCGTGATCGGCGCGGTGCCGGCTTCGATTCCGGACCAGTTGATATCAACACGGACCGGGGCGCGATCGTCCGCGAAGATCAACTCGGGCGATTGCACGCGCACGATGGAGGCATCACGGACCGGGTCGGGCGAGCCGAGCGGGACGGTGAACACGGCGATCGAAGCGTTGGTCAACTCGGTGAGCAACTCGGGCGTGATGGCATCGGTAGATTGCCCGTCGGAAACGACAACAATCCCGGCGATGGGCTGCCCTCCGTGGGCAGCGAGCGCATCGGTGATCGCTGAACCAAGGTTCGAGCCCTTGCCACCGATCTCGGCGAGTGTTTCGGGCGGTTGCCCTTGGGCAATCAGCGCGGTCCGGTCATTGAAAGTAAACCAGGCAACACGCTTGGACTCGCTCAGATCGGTCCATTGCTCACTGCCTTCGATGAGCATCGCCCCGAGTTGTGCGTCGCGGGGCTGACCGTCGGCATCGGGGGTGGCCAGCGAGCCCGAACGATCGAGAAGCACAAGCACGGAATCACGATCGGTGTGCATGGTCACCCGTTCGAGCAGCGGCCCGGCAGCGAGCACAAGGAGCAAGACAACCAGCAGCGTGCGCACGCCGGCGAGCATGGTTCGCGTTGGTTTGGTCCCTGCAAGTCCGCGGTACGACCACCAGCTCAGAAACCCGATCGCACCGGCGAGCAGCACCCACGCCCACGCGCCCACGGGGCGGAGGAACACGAAATCCGTGCCCGGCGACCCGAACCCGATGCCGTCAAGCCCGAAGAGTTTATTGAGCAGGGCGTTCATTGCTCGCTCCCGGCTTGTTGGGCGTCGGCTCTGAACGAAAACACGCGGGCAAGGACAAGTTCAATGAGCCCGAGGATTGCTGCCAAGAGGAACACGATCCCCGCGAAACGGAACCCGCCGTTGATCGAGCTGAGCGTTGGGGCTTTGGGGTTGGTTTGTGAATCGGTTTGGGTGGCGATCCAGTCAATGGAATCGACCGAGAAGACACGCCGAAGCTGCTCGGCGAGTTCGTCTTTGGAGATCGGTGTTGAGATCGAGTGGGCAGCGTCGGGGTTGATGGCGATGATCGCGTCGGCGCCGCCCTGATCGTCGAGCGATGCGTAGAGCCCAGCGGTGCGTGAAGGGTCGCTGGGCGCGGTATCGGGCCTTGTTGAATACGAACGGATGAGTACCAAGGAATCGGTGTCGGATGCTTGGTGCCCGGCGGTTCTCTGGGTGATGGTGCCCGAGCCGGCGATGCTCTGTCGGACGAGTTCTTGCATCATCGGCACAAA
>JAESUL010000302.1 GCA_016763115.1 Phycisphaerales bacterium
AGCTCCTCGGCGACCCTCCCGGTCACGATGGAATGCTGCGAGCAACGCCTCGGCATCAAGGAAGAAGTCAGCGCATTCGTTCTCCCCATCGGCGCGACGATCAACATGGACGGCACCGCGCTCTACCAGGGTGTCGCCGCCGTGTTCATCGCCCAACTCTACGGCATGGACCTCTCCATCACCGAACAACTCACCATCGTCCTCACCGCCACGCTCGCCTCGATCGGCACCGCGGGCGTACCGGGCGTAGGCATGATTATGCTTGTTATCGTGCTCCAGAGCGTCGGGATTCCGCTAAGTGGCATTGCCGTCATTCTTGGCGTTGACCGAATTCTCGACATGTGTCGCACCAGTTGCAATGTCACCGGAGACGCCATGGTCTGTGCGGTGGTTGCTTCGAGCGAAGGCGCAATCGAATCGCCCGAGCAGGTCGCCGCCAAACTCGCCCGCCCGTTCGATGAAGATCCGCCCGACGAGGGTAGATTGGATAGTTAACAAGTCTTCGGTGGCACAGGTGTCCCGCCTGTGTTCTTTCTTCAACGCTGATTTTATTTGGTAAGGAAAAGACCACAGGCGGGACGCCTGTGCCACCGGGAGAGAACTACACTCCCTTGCCATGAATACACACACCATCACCGACCCCTCCGCCCTGCTCGACGAGCGTTTCCGCGCTGCGATCATCGCCGCGGTCCCCGAGTTTGATCCCTCGCGGATCAACACGAGCATCACCGCCTCTCGCCAGCCCAAGTTCGGCGATTTCCAATGCAACGCCGCAATGGGGATCGCCAAACGCGTCGGCAAACAGCCCCGCGAGGTCGCCGCTGCGATCGTCGCCAACCTCGATGTTGCCGGCATCGCCAGCCCGATCACCGAAGCCGACATCGCCGGGCCGGGCTTTATCAACATCACCCTGCTGCCCGAAGCGCTCGCCGCCTCGCTCGATGCGCTCGATTCACCGCAACTCGGGATTCCCATACCCGCACAGCCAAAGACCATCGTCGTGGATGTCTGCGGCGTCAACCTCGCCAAACAAATGCATGTCGGGCACCTCCGCTCCACCGTCCTTGGCGACGCCATCGCACGGCTTAACGAACGCGCCGGGCACCGCGTCAAACGCCAGAGCCATGTCGGCGACTGGGGATTGCCCATTGCGATGGTTGTCGAAAAACTCATCGAACTCGAAGACTCCGGAAAATCCACCGACACCATCACCCTCGATACGCTCAACACCTACTACAAATCTGCGCAAGAAAAGTGCAAGGGCGAGCACACCGCGCACAAAGCAATCATCAAGTACGGCTCGCATCCAAAGGCCCTCGCCGAGTGTGAACTCCGCATCGAAGACGCCGACGCAGCGATGAAACGCGCCAAGTCCCGGCTCGTCGCGCTCCAATCCGGCGACCAACGATCCGTCGCGGTGTGGCAACGCATCTACGACACCACGATGACAGAATGCCTCGCCACCTGCAAACGCCTCAACGCCAACATCACCGACGAGCACTCCGCCGGCGAGAGCACCTACCGCGATGAACTCGTCGGGATTGTTGACGATCTGGTCAGCCGCAACATCGCCGAGGAAGACGACGGCGCGCTGATTGTCCGTGTTGATGGCATCAAGGCGCCGTGCATTATCCGCAAACGCGACGGCGGGTTCCTCTACGCAACCACCGACCTGGCCGCGATCAAACGGCGTGTTGAGAAACTTGAAGGCGACACCGTTGTCTACAGCGTGGACTCTCGCCAGGCGTTGCACTTCAAGCAAGTCTTCGGCGTCGCCCGCAAGGCCGGCTACGACCTCAAGAGCGATGGAACGCAAGCCAATCTCGTTCACGCCGCGTTCGGCACCATCATGGGCGACGACGGAAAACCCTTCAAATCAAGGTCCGGAGGCACCGCCAAGCTCAGCGATTTGCTCGACGAAGCCGTCACCCGCGCCAACGCATCGGTCGCTGAGAAAAACCCCGACATGCCCGATTCCGAGCGTGGACCGATCGCCGAGGCCGTCGCAATCGCAGCGATCAAGTACGCCGATCTCTCCAATGAATCGATCAAGGACTATGTATTCAACTTCGACCGCATGCTCGCCTTCGAGGGCGACACCGGGCCGTACCTTTTGTACGCCCTCGTCCGCATCTCGAGCATCTTCCGCAAGGCCAACGAATCGGGCATCGATACCAAGGGAGCGATGGCTGCACCGTTCATGCTCAACGACCCCGCCGAGAAGGCGCTCGCCCTCGCCATCCTCCGCTACCCGCGCACACTCAACGGCGCAAGCGAAGCGTTCGAGCCCAACCGCTTGTGCGCCTTCGCTTATGACCTCGCGTCGAGTTTCAGCTCGTTCTTTGACAAGTGCCCCGTGCTGCACAACGACGACGCGGCATCGCAGGCATCACGCCTTCGCCTGTGCGACCTGGCCGGGCGTGTCCTCCGCGACGCGCTGGGCACACTCGGCATCCCCACCGTCGAGCGAATGTAAGTATCCTTGTCCTCTCCATGTTTTTTTAGAACAAGACCTGGAACTGTGCGATTAAACCAACTTGCCCATCCTCGGAATCCGCGAACAAGTTGTGCCCTTCCGAGGTCTCGACAATACTTGCATCCACCGCATCGAGCGAGTAGGTCATCGCGAGTGTGAACTTCGCCGCGTGCGATTCAGGGATCATGAAGTGATTCCACCCGATCGTCACATCGCTGTAGTCCCCGTCAGACCCCGCCCCATTATCTGAATCTGGCATCACGGTTGACCAGCGGGCGAAGACTTCGTCGGCGTCGGAAACAAACATCCCACCCTGCAAGACGATGCCATAATCATCGAGCCTCATTGTCCCCGCATCCATGCTCCGCCAAATCCCCGCAGCGAATATATTCCATCCGTCATCGGTCCACGAAAAGTCCGCCGTCGCGGTCGTCATCCCAGTCGTTGGTATAGTCGCCAGGTTTGTCTTGCCCATAGATTCATGGTACGCCGCGATCCCGATCATCCCGCCCGCACTGGAGCCTCGGAACGAAGTGAACTGCTTGAACTGCCCGAACTCGCCGTCCGCAATCAGGAACTCTGCCCGCGCCGAGACCCCGTAGTCGGCTTCACTCGTCGAATCAATCGCCGTGTTGTCGGCCCCAAACCCATCGGTAAGCGAGATCGTCGCCCGCCACCCGCCACCACCGAATCCGAGTTCCATGCCCTGGGTGTAGTCCTGACCGAAGGTCTTGTTGGTCGCCGATCGTTCCGCCGAGAGTTGTCTCTTTGATGACACATGTTCCTCGCGCATCACACCGGGCTTGAACTGCCCGATCCTCAATGTGAGATCATCATTCATTTTCCATGCGAACACCGCGTCTTCAAGGACTGTCGCCCCGGTTTTGCGATCGAATCCGATCTGTAGTTTGCCCTTGATGTTGTCCGAGACGCTCCCCAAAAAGGACACCTTGGCACGCCGAACGACGAAGCCCACTGTCAGATCATCATCGGGCGACGAGAGCGCGGTGCTCGCGTCGTCACGCGAGTTGATCTGGTAGCGTGTTTGGAGCTGGATCGCGACCTTGATGTTCGAGCGGTGCGTGTTGATTGCCTTGTACTCCGCTGCCGCTTGTGAGAGTGTGTACGAGCGGAGCAAGTCATAATCTCCGCCAGCAGCCAACGGCGAGAGCATCGCCGCGGTTCCGGCGACGATGAGCAACTTGTTTTTCGTGTCCATGCCTATCTCCTGAGTAGGCGAATCTAAGCAGCACCACACTATCAGCCGGGCACCGTTCTGTACATCCTCTCGCGCATTCTTTACCGTACCTTTACGATTACGATCTAGGGGCATCCAAAAAAGAACCAGCCGACCCCGAAGGATCGGCTGGTGATTGAACCAAAGATTCAGGTGTTCAGCAGCGGTTGCTGCCAAAGGCAGATTAGTAAGTAATCCGCAAACCACCAGAGATCATGAGCTGGCCGTCTTCACCAGAAGTATCGCCCAAGAAGCCGGTTGTGCTATTACCAGTGGCTGTGCCGAATGGATCAACGCCGGTTGAAGCCGCGCCTGTGATCAGAGCGGTCTCGTCGAGCGCGA
>JAESUL010000303.1 GCA_016763115.1 Phycisphaerales bacterium
CTCCGTGATCCGCTCGACGAGTGTGTCGACCCTGAATGGTTGTCCTTTGATGATGTTGATCCCGATGATGTCGATCAGGAACTTGGCCCGCAGGATCATGCTCAGCTGCCCGGAGTTAATCTCGGGGAGGACAACTTTCTTGAACGATCGGAGCACCTCTTCAAGATTGGACGGGAACGGGTTGAGGTATTGGAGATGGGCGGAACTGACCGAGTGCCCGTTGGCGCGGACTTGATCGACCGCGGTGGTAATCGAGCCGTAGGTGCCGCCCCATCCGAGCACAAGTACATCGCCGGTTGGTTCGCCGTGGATTTTCAGCGGGGGGATCGATTGGGCAGCTCGCTCGACCTTCTCGGCTCGCAGGTCAACCATTTTCTGATGGTTCTCTGCGTCGTAGGAGATGTTGCCCGTGTTTTCCTCTTTTTCGAGCCCGCCGACGCGATGCTCGAGCCCGGGGATTCCGGGGATGGCCCATTTGCGTGCGAGGGTCTCGGCGTTTCGTTTATACGGGAGGAACCCTTCGTCACCAATATCGGCGAGGGTCGGATGGACCACATTGATGGGGGGGAAGGTACTGATATCGGGCACCTTCCAGGGTTCGGCTCCGTTGCCGATGTATCCGTCGGAGAGGTAAATTACCGGGCACATGTATTCGATGGAAAGCCGCACAGCCTCGATGGCCATGTTGAAGCAATCCGATGGGCTCCGCGGCGCGACGACAATGACGGGGCTTTCGCAGTGGCGACCGTACATCGCTTGAAGAAGATCAGCCTGCTCGGTTTTCGTGGGCATACCGGTTGATGGGCCCGCGCGTTGGACATTGACCACGATCAATGGGAGTTCGAGCATCATCGCGAGCCCGAGCGCTTCGCCTTTGAGTGCGAGCCCAGGGCCCGAGGTCCCGGTGACACCAATGTTTCCGGCGAAGCTCGCGCCGATGGCGGAACACACCACTGCGATCTCGTCCTCGGATTGGATGGTCTTGATCCCGAATCGTTTGAGCCGAGCGAGCCCGTGGATGACATTGGATGCCGGCGTGATCGGGTAGCTCGCGTAGACCATTTCTTTTTTGGCCAACTGGGCCGCAGCGACGAGCCCGAGTACGGTGCCCTCGTTGCCGCTGATTTGGCGGTAGGTGCCCGGTTCCTGCTTGGCGGGCGGAACACGATACCGAGAGGGGAAGGCTTCGGAGGTTTCACCAAAGTAGTACCCCGCTTCGAGTGCGCGGATATTGATCTTGGCGATCTCGGGCTTGCCTTTTTTCTCGCCAAAGACTTTGTTGAGGTACCCCTTGGTGAGATCGATCGGACGGTCATAGAGCCAGTAGACAATCCCGAGCGCGAACATGTTTCGGCAACGATTGATGTCCTTGGCACCCATCCCAGAATCGGCGAGCGATTCCTTGGTCAGCCGCGACATCGGGACCTTGATGAGGTTGTACTTTGCGTTGATTTCTTCGTCATCAAGCGGGTTGTATCCTTCACGGTACCCGCACTTGGTGAGGTTGCCCTTGGTGAACTCGTCTTCGTTGACGATGACGATCCCGCCGGGCTCGACATCGGGGAGATTCATCTTGAGCCCCGCAGGATTCATGGCGACCATAGCATTGACCCGATCGCCCGGGGTGAAGATGGTGTCACTGGAAAAATGAACCTGGAAACCGGACACCCCGAAGGTCGTGCCCTTTGGTGCGCGGATCTCTGCGGGGAAGTCTGGGAAGGTCGCGAAGTCATTGCCGAGCAGGGCGGCGGTGTCGGTGAAACGCCCGCCGGTGAGATGCATCCCATCACCAGAGTCACCACAGAAACGGATGACGACGGAATCAAGGGTGGTATCTGATTGCTTTGGTATTTGCTGGGTTGTCATTTGGGTTCACTCCCGCGGGAACTCCCGGAATACCCCAACTCCGGCGAAGGCGAGGCGAATGGACATTTTAGCCGGTGATCTTCCGTTTGACTCTGCTTTGGGCACCATTTGTATTCATGCGAAGATGTTGCCCAAGATCCGAGCGAACGGGAAACGGACTTGCTAGTATGATTTTGTCTCTACCTCTAGCACCCGAGAACTCAATGCGGATTGGAATACCAAAGGAAGTTCACCCCGGCGAACGACGAGTCGCGGGCACGCCACGCACTGTGAAGCTACTTATTCAGCAGGGCTTCGAGGTCGTTGTTGAAGAAGGCGCCGGCTTTGCCGCCGAGCATCTCGATTCGATGTACATCGAATCCGGCGCGACCATCACCACCGATGTCAAAGCCCTCTGGGGCGAATCAGACATTATTCTGAAGGTTCATACGCCTCAGATGCACCCGCAGCTCGGTGAGCATGAAGCCGACCTGATCAAAGAAGGCGGGTGCATCATCGGGTTCATCTGGCCCGCCCAGAACGAAGAAGTTCTCGCCAAACTCAATGCTCGCAAGGCATCTGTGCTCGCGATGGACTGCGTGCCTCGGATTACGCGGGCCCAGAAGGTCGATGCCCTCAGCGCGATGGCCAACGCTGCCGGGTACCGCGCGGTGATCGAAGCCGTCAATGTCTACCCACGGTTCCTGATGGGGCAGAGCACCGCAGCCGGGGCGATCAAGCCCGCCAAGGTGCTCGTCATCGGTGCCGGTGTCGCGGGGTTGGCGGCGATCGGCGCAGCACGCTCGCTCGGCGCGATCGTTCGGGCGTTCGATACCCGGCTCGAGGTCGGCGAGCAGGTCCGACCAATGGGGGCCGAGTTCCTCGAGTTGGATTTTTCCGAAGAAGGCAGCGGCTCGGGCGGATACGCCAAGCAGATGTCCAAGGAGTTCCTCGAAGCAGAAATGAAACTCTTTGCCCAGCAGGCAATGGAAGTGGACATCATCATCACCACCGCGTTGATCCCGGGCAAGCCCGCCCCAAAGTTGATCACCGCGGGGATGGTTGAATCCATGCGTGAAGGAGCGGTCATCGTTGATATGGCGGCCCAGCAGGGCGGCAACTGCGTGCTGACCCAGCCCGACAAGCTCGTCATCCACAAGGGTGTTCGGTTGGTCGGGTACACCGACCTCCCAAGCCGAATGGCGATCCAGACGAGTTGGCTGTATGCATCAACGCTTGTGAACATGATCGACGAAATGGGCGGCGCCGAGAATTTTACAATTGATCTCGAAAACGAGATTGTCCGTGGGGCACTTGTGTGTCATGCCGGCGAAACGACCTGGCCACCACCAAAGAAACAAGTCGCCGAGCCTTCGGGCGAACCCGAGCAGCCTTGGACAGAAGAACAGGGTGTCGAGACAAAGCGCGGGTCGGCAACGAAAGAGAAATCAAAGTTGGGCGTCATTGTGTTGCTCATTTTTGCCGGGCTTGCGTTGGTCGGGCTCGGCATGACGGCTCCGGATACATTCTTGCGTCATTTCACCGTCTTCGTACTCGCGTGCTTTGTTGGATGGCAGGTCGTTTGGAATGTGGCGCCGGCTTTGCACACGCCTCTGATGAGTGTCACCAATGCGATCAGCGGGATTATTCTGATCGGCGGGATGCTGCATTTATCAGGCGCTCCGACCGAGGCGATCACCATACTTGGTGCGATCGCGGTGTTTATTGCAGCGATCAATGTTTCGGGCGGCTTCTTGGTCACCCGGCGAATGCTTTCTATGTTCCAGAAATAGCCACAAACACAGGTTCATCATGCCAACGACCCTCGATACTACGAATCCCGCCACCGTTGCCTACATCGTTGCTGCTGCGCTCTTTATTCTCAGCCTTTCCGGGCTCGGGAATCCGAAGAGTTCACGCCGGGGCAACATGATGGGGATCGCCGGGATGGTCATCGCGTTGCTCGCGACCGCGATGCAGAAAGAGTTTACGGGGTACGGGATGCTCGCCGGTGCATTGATCCCCGCAACGATCATCGGTGCGGTGCTCGCCAACCGGGTGAAGATGACCGAGATGCCTCAACTCGTCGCCATGCTGCACAGCTTTGTCGGCGCAGCCGCGGTGCTGGTGGGCTTTGCGACCTTGCTGGACCCCAATCGCACAATCATTGGGACCGAACTGGTCATCCACAACATCGAGATCTACATCGGCGTGTGCATCGGCGCGGTGACCTTTACAGGCTCGATCATCGCGTTCGCCAAGTTGCACGGCGTCATCGGGGGCAAACCACTCACGCTCCCCGGAAGGCACCTGCTCAATATCGGATTGCTCGTGGCGACGATCTGGCTCGCGGTGCTCTTTGTGCAGGCGGTAAACGCCGAAGAAATCAGCCGCGCATTGTGGCTGCTCGGTATTGCATCGGTGGTCACCGGGGTTCTCGGTGTTCATATGGTTATGGCGATCGGCGGCGCAGACATGCCCGTGGTTGTGTCGATGCTCAATAGTTATTCGGGTTGGGCCGCCGCGGCTGCTGGATTTATGCTCTCCAACGACCTGCTCATCATCACCGTCGCACTGGTTGGTTCGAGCGGTGCGATCCTGAGCTACATCATGTGCAAGGGCATGAACCGCTCGTTTATTAGCGTGATCCTTGGCGGGTTTGGTGCAGCAGAAGGCACGGCGGTCGCGGTTGAGGGCGAGCATACGGAAATCGATATTGCTGCAACGGTTGAGTTGATGTGCAACGCCAAGAGTATTGTGATCGTTCCCGGCTACGGCATGGCCGTGGCTCAGGCACAGCATACCTTGTCGGAGATCACCAAGGAGTTCGAGGCCATTGGCACAACTGTTCACTTCGCGATTCATCCCATCGCGGGTCGATTGCCCGGGCACATGAATGTGCTGCTCGCAGAGGCCAAGGTTTCGTATGACATTGTGCTCGAGATGGACGAGATCAACCCTAATCTGCCCGAGACCGATCTCGTGCTCGTCATCGGTGCCAACGACATCGTTAATCCAAGTGCGCTCGATGATCCGGGCAGCCCGATCGCGGGGATGCCCGTGCTGGAAGTCTGGAAGGCCAAAGATGTGATCGTGATGAAACGGAGCATGGCCAGCGGATACGCCGGGATCGGAAATCCGCTGTTCTTTAAGTCCAACACCCGGATGCTCTTCGGCGATGCAAAGAAGAATGTCGATGCGATCTTGACCGCGTACCGCAGCCGCTAAGTGGATAGAACCTGCAAGCTTACTTGCCGTTGATCCGAACATCTAACATCTGCTCGATCGCCCCACGCGGCGGCAAGCCTTAACCATCCGTGTACACATAGAGGTGCGCAACCCTCTTCGAAAATCAGCAGAGACACTTTCCTGAGTCTGCTTCAGAATCAGAGGCGGATTGCAAAGCCTGACCCGCTGATTATGTGATTCTCAGCTCCTATGAGGGGGGGCAACGGTTTCTGATGGCCCTAAAATGTCAATTCTGGGTCAAGATCGAGCGTAGCATGCCCAATGCTCAGTCTCCGATCCAAAAGCGTGTTGCACCTAGTTGATTCGGTTGCGACGGCCATGTCCAAATCATACGGCATCGCGAGGATGCATGCATTGATTAACGAAGGTGAGCTGCGTGAAAAACCACTCAAACACCGATAACGGAAGTGCACAAACTCACTGGACCGATACTCGAGACTTGGGCAAGGGGTCCATCGGTTTTGAGAGGAAGTAGCACATGAAAGCATCGATTCTACCTCGCTACCTACTCGGGTCACGCCAGGCCATTCTCCAAGTGGCAGCTTCTCGCGGGTCACTCCTCGTAGGTGCTATCTTTGTGCTTTCTGCGGGCTTCGCGCGCGAGTATGACGGCGAGGACCTGGTCCACGAGCCATGGCATGCTCTTCGTCCGCTCGGAGCGTCGCTCGTTTCTGGCACCATGCTCTTCCTCGTTGTGCATCTTGCCGCACTGTTGAAGAGGGGTAGAGGCGAGGGCACGCCACCGTCGTTCATTAGAGCCTGGGGATCGTTCATGGGTCTCTTTTGGTTGACCGCGCCGATGGCGTGGCTCTACGCAATCCCATATGAGCGTTTCATGAGCCCCGTGGATGCCATAGAGATCAACCTCTGGACCTTGGCGATCGTTGCGGTTTGGCGTGTTGTCTTGATGACCCGCGTCGTTTCCGTGTTGTACGGATTCGGCTATGTGTCGTCGTTCTTCTTGGTCATGTTGTTCGCCGATGCATTGTTGTTGGCCGTCGTGACACAAGTTCCGACTCCTGTCATTGATGTGATGGGTGGTATCCGGCACTCGGATCGCGATGCACTCATCGCCAGCGTCACATTCTCAGTCACTGTTCTTTCGGCCATCAGCGCACCTGTGTGGATCGTTGGCGCTTTGATCGCAACCGGAGTTCTGAAGCCGAAGTGGCCGGACCTGAGTGTCGTTGCAGACCGCGGGCGTTCGCGTGGTTTGCTGATTCTCGCTACTGTGGCTCTCGTCGTCTTTGTGCCATTGCTGATGATGAGCCAGCCGGAACAGATCAATCGCCGCGAGGCTGAATCGCTCCTCAGACAGGGCAGGGTTGCCGACGCTCTTGCCATCATGTCGGACCGATCCCAAGACGACTACCCGCCGCACTGGAATCCGCCGCCCAAACTCGGCTACCGTGAGTCATCGCCGAGTCTTGATGCTGTCCGCGACGCTATGTCCGCCGAGTGGCCTTCCGATTGGGTTGCTTCAATCTACATCGCGAAGATCGATCGACGCCTGCGGGAGAACATTGCGCGATTCTGGACTTGGGCCAGTTGGACCGAGATTATCGAAAGACTTACGGAATATGGCAATCTCGATGAGATCGATCCCGAGCACAGAGTTGCGGCTCGGTTCCTGCTGGATCATCAGCCTTCATTGGACGAATCGGACCGGAGGGCGCTGGAACAGTTCGCTTCTCCAAGCGATTAGCTTCGCATACCTGAAGAAATGCGTGCTTGGTCTTTGTCAAGGCTGTTGAACAATAAGAGGTCCCGCAACCCTGACCTGCCCCATATTCTGTACCACTGCCTATGTTAGGGCGGCGGCGTTTGCGCTTGTCCCCGTTTCTGTACCAGCTTGAAG
>JAESUL010000304.1 GCA_016763115.1 Phycisphaerales bacterium
ATGGAACAACCCGCCAAATCGGTCGAGCACACACCAAAGGATGTCGTAGGCGTTGCGGGCACCGATGAACAACTCTTCCGCATCCACCGCGACGGCTCCATCACCTACTTTAAGATCAAAGACGCACAACGCACCGCCAACGGGCTCTTCGACTGGGGCAATGTCCTCATCGACCACAAGTACCGCAATATCGACAAGCGGTAATGCGTTTGCTCACACCAACGCGTGGGTCAGTGGGTGCTTGACGCACATCGCGCGGACTTCACTACGAACCTGCGAGATCATCGCCTCGTCGCCCTTGGAGACAATCACGCGGTCGATCCAGTCGGCGATCTGCTTCATCTCTGTTTCACCAAACCCGCGGGTGGTGGTCGCAGGCGTGCCGAGTCGCAAGCCCGAAGTAATCATCGGCGAGCGTGGATCATCGGGAATCCCATTCTTATTGGTGATAATCCCAGCCGCTTCGAGCCATTTTTCCGCTTCTTTTCCCGTGAGATCCGCGTCCTTGACGGTCAGATCAACGAGCATGAGATGGTTGTCGGTGCCGCCCGAAGTAATGCGGAATCCGTTGTCGATCATCGCGGCTGCGAGCGCCTGGGCGTTCTTGACGACCTGCTGCTGATACAACTTGAACTCCGGCGTGAGCGCCTCACCAAACGCGACGGCCTTGGCAGTAATAATGTGCATCAACGGCCCGCCCTGCACGCCGGGGAACACATTGCGGTTGATGAGTTTGTTGAGGTCCTCGTCGTTGGTCATAATCAATCCGCCGCGGGGGCCGCGGAGGGATTTGTGCGTCGTGGTCGTGACGATGTGCGCGTGCGGGAACGGCGAGGGGTGCACACCCGCAGCGACCAACCCAGAAATATGCGCGATGTCGGCCATCAGCGTCGCGCCGACCTCGTCGGCGATCTCGCGGAACTTGGCAAAGTCAATCACACGCGGGTAAGCCGAGTACCCGCACAAAATCATCTTCGGCTTGTGTTCTTTGGCAGCGGCAAGCACCGAATCGTAATCAATCTGCTCGTGCTGCGGATGGTCTTTGTCGTAGTGCAGGGCGTAATGCACGGGTTTGTAGAAGATGCCCGAGAAGTTGAGGAACATGCCGTGGGAAAGGTGCCCGCCGTCCTTGAGGACGAGTGACAGGAAGGTATCGCCCGGTTCCATCATCGCCATGAACGCGGCCGTGTTGGCCTGCGCGCCCGAGTGCGGCTGGACATTGACAAACTTACAACCGAACATTTCTTGGGCCCGATCGCGGGCGAGTTGCTCAACCGTGTCGTGGTGGGCGCACCCGCCGTAGTACCGCCGACCGGGATACCCCTCGGCGTATTTGTTGGTCATGCAAGTCCCGCCTGCAAGCATCGTCGCAGGAGACGCATGATTTTCTGAAGCGATCAACTCAATCGTGTGCTCCTGGCGGTCCATCTCGAGACGGATAATCTCGGCCACGCTCGGGTCCGTGCGTGCGATGACATCAAGGACAGCGGAATCGATGGTCTGTGCGGTATTTGTGGCTTGGGTGGTCATAGGGCAAGTGTAGACGAGTTGAGCACTGAGATTAATTAGTACGCGAGCAGTTCAATCAACTGAGCCATCGCCTCGAATGCCACACCGATCAATCCACCAATCATCGGCCCCCCGAGCAGTGTTGCAATCGACCCGAGCAGAATCAATAACCAACTCGGGCGGACCTGCCAACCGACTCGGATCGCAGAAATCCAGAACCAATACACCCAAACCACCATCAAGAGCCCAAGCGTCACGCTCACTGTGTTGATGCTCCCCTTCATGTTGCAAGAACCCACCCAAAGCCCTTCGAGGAGTCCGATCGCATCAGCAGAGCGAAGAATCTGAATGCCAAGAAACGCAAACCCAATGCTCACTACAGTTGCCCGAAAAACATGCTTGATGCGCAATCTGGCCAATCGCCGCGTAGTAGGTACCACGCTCAGTATGACGAGCCACATCAGTGGAACACCTATCGCTATAAAAGAAAACCCCAACCATGCCTCGCTCAGTTCGCCACCGAGACCATTCACATCAATGAATGGATAGAGCAAACTGCCGAGCACCTCTTTGGACCAATATTTCATATCCGTCTGTGCAAAGAACTGCCAATGCGCCACCATTTTGTTCTGCTGCAAGGTAGCGATCGGTGTTGCCCAATACCGCCCAAGCTCAAACATCGCAAATAAATGCACCGCGCTGGTCACCAAATACAGCACCGCGTTGAGCACCACACACCACGCAAGCAACACTCTCATCTGAATACGCGACTCTACCCCAACGCGTTTCCAATACCGATTCGGGATCAGCAGCATCCACAGCGTCGGGATTGTCCGCCTCATCATCTCCCGCTTGCTCCTCGCGTGCTCGATATACCACGGCAGATCAACCCTCGAAGGGTCCAGCACATCTGCCCACGCGAAGTCCAAGCCGCACTCGGCGCACCGCCCTTCAACCGGGCACCGATCCGTCCATGAATCAATAATCCCGGACTGGTCATACCCGCACTTGGGACAGATTGGCGTTGCGGCTTTGGGCATCTTCGGCGTCATTCTGGCAACGGCTCCTGGCAACCACCCGCCCGCATTGCCCAGAATCGGGCATCTGCGGGAGAATCTTGGTGAATCCTACTCCATCTGATACACTATCGCGTTCATAGAGTTTCACAGGAGAATTCACATGCCTCGTCCGATAAAACCAGTCATCGTAACCGGCGTCATTGCCGCCTTGGCGGGCAGCGCACACGCCGAACCGTTCACCTACCAAGGGTCACTGATAGAGGCCGGCGTCCCCGCCAACGGCAGCTATGACATGATCTTCCAACTCGCCGATTCAGCATCAGGCGGGTTCGCGCTCGCGTCTGATTCGGTCAACAATGTTTCAGTGACAGACGGAATCTTCACCGTCGAGATCGATTTCACAAGTTCGCTGATGAACAGCAGTTCGCGGTGGTTGGCGATCACGGTCGAAGGCACGCCGTTGACACCCAGGGTCAGGATGCGAGAAACGCCGCGGGCGCTCAACGCCGTTCGTGCAAACTCTGCGGGATCGCTCGAGACACCATTCTCGATCATTGATTCATCCTCAACGGTCTTTGAGATTATCTCGACCTCGTCAGCGGGCACAGCAATCCGCGGTGTGCACTCGAGCAACTCGGGCACCACGCCCGCGATCGCGGGCACGAGTCAATCAACCTCCAGTAGCGCGATCGGCATCTACGGCGCTATCGCGCCAGACTCTCCGGGCGGGCTCTCTGCGGGTGTGCGTGGACGCAACCACGGACAGGGTTCACTGGGAATCGGTGTGTATGGCTCGCACGATGCAGGCGGATGGGGCGTGTACGGCACCGCGCCAACCGGACGCGGGGTAATGGGCCTGTCCACCTCTGGCACCGGCGTCTACGCCCAGACCAGCAACAGCAGAGGTCTATTCGCGACTCATCTGGGCGCCGGAACCAATGTCACCCTCGCCAATGACCAGTATGGGGTCGAGGCATTCAATACCTCGGGCGGGGGCGGCATCGCGATTCTCGGCTCAGGCGGTGAAGTCGGGGTTGAAGGACGAGCACAGGAAGAGGGGACTGGTAATCGAGTTGGCGTTCGCGGCCTCGCCGGCTCCGACGACTCGACAGGACTCTTCCTCGCCGGGGTCCAAGGCAGTGCGACCACAGCGAACACCGCCTTATTCCTCCGCAGAGGCTACGGCGTCTATGGCAGCGCTCAAGCATCGACCGGTACAGCGACCGCCTACGGGATCTATGGCACCGCGTCCGGCGTTGGTACACAATGGGCCGGCTACTTCAATGGCCATGTCCATATCACTGGCACCCTTTCCAAGTCATCTGGCTCATTCAAAATTGACCATCCACTCGAACCAGAGACCAAGTACCTCTCGCATTCCTTCATTGAATCACCCGACATGATGAATATCTACAATGGTGTGGCTGTGCTTGATGGTCAGGGCAACGCCGTCATCACGCTCCCGGACTACTTCGAGGCACTCAACGGGACCTTCCGGTACCAACTCACCGCGATCGGTGCGTCGATGCCGAACCTGTACATCAGCTCAGAGGTCTCCGCCAACGAGTTCGCAATCGCCGGCGGCGTCGCAGGGGCAAAGGTCTCGTGGCAAGTCACGGGTATCCGCC
>JAESUL010000305.1 GCA_016763115.1 Phycisphaerales bacterium
ACCACACCCTCGCGGACGGGTTCGTTGCACTTGGCTGCGGAATG
The DNA here is from genome assembly GCA_016763115.1 of Phycisphaerales bacterium. Taxonomy (GTDB): domain Bacteria; phylum Planctomycetota; class Phycisphaerae; order Phycisphaerales; family UBA1924; genus UBA1924. The sequence goes on from JAESUL010000305.1 coordinate 45, forward strand.
TGCGATTGGGGACGATCCTTGACCTGCTTCTGAGGAAAACAACGCTCTCTGGATCCCAATCATCATGGCGTAGCCGAAGGCACCGCCCAAAAATGCACCCGAGGGGCTCGTGGTTCCGAGCCCGACACCGTCACGGATGATCATCATGATCAACTCGGGGATTGCTCCCAAGTGCATCGCCAAGACACCGAGCCCCACGACAACATAAATTCCACACATCATCGGAACGAGTTTCCCCGCGACCGAACCGATGCGCTTGACCCCCCCGACAATGACAAGCCCGACCACGATGGCGAGAACGATGCCAATCGCAAGGGTCTCTGGATCAAACAACCCTGTCTTATTCATGCTGGACAGACCGGGGATTTCAAAGTAGCGGGTCGTCACATCGGCAACATTCCATGCTTGGAACATGTTGCCACCCGTGATTGCCGAGAGAATCAGTGTGAGACAGAAGATCCCACCGAGGGTGACACCGAGGTTGCCGCCTTGCTTGGTCAGCAGGGTTTTGACCACGAACATCGGGCCGCCGTGCGGGTTGGATGGATCAGAGGTGTCTCGATAGAGCATCGACTGGGTGACCTCAGTCATTTTAATCGCCATACCAAGGAACCCGATGATCCACATCCAGAAGATGGCACCCGGACCGCCAAGTGCAACCGCGAGCGCGACGCCTGCGATGTTGCCGAGCCCGACCGTTGCCGAGAGTGCCGCGGAGAGTGCTTGGAAGTGGCTGATCGCGCCTGGGTCATCTTTGTTGTCATACTTGCCGCGGACGACTGATACGCCATGGGTGAGAGCGCGGTACTGCCCAAACCCAGACCAGATGGTGAAAACGACCCCGGTAAAGAGGAGGGTGTAGATCACATAGTCGTGGAAGAAGAGACCATTGAGCGTATTCACGAAGCCTTCAAGTTGTTCAAGATCCATGAGATCCTCATTGCTGTGCGTTGGGTGTTGGCCGGCGAGCCCGGCATTGGATGGATCATCAACGATCCTGACCAAAAAAGCAAACCCGGACCGAATTTGCGGTATCCTACGGGTGTGTGGGATCCATCGGCCATTCTGAGTTCAGCACGCGAATCGCTCATGCGAACAGATTCGCAACTGGGCGCCCAACAAGCTGTGCGAGGGCTTGACTCCCTCAAAGAAATATCGCTGCATCCGATTGTCGAGCATGGACTTACCGATTTAGGGCTCGGCGTACACCGAGAGATCCCCTACCCTTCCGCCAACGAGTTTGTCCCCAAAAACTCCGCGCGAAAACGCTGTGATCTGGTCGTGACACCCAAACCGGATATGGAGATCTTTGATCCCATCGGCGAACAAAAACTCATCGAGATGGCCGCCGGGACACTGTTCAGCGAGGTTGCCCACGAACTCTCACCTCAACGCGTCGGCGTGGACCCGAGCGATTGCTACTGGATCGAGATCAAATCCATCGCCCAGTTCGCGTATGTTGATGGCGTGCCGGGGGCGAACTCGGCGTACGCACGCGAGTTGCTCAAGGGACCCATGAGCGATATCGCCAAGCTGGCATCGGACCCAGGAATCTGGCACGCGGCGATGCTGGTGATCTTGTTCGGCGAGGACGATTCGGTCATCGAACACGACATCACCCAACTCGTGCATGAATGCCTCAATCAAGAGTTGCCGGTTGGTGTGCCTTTGATTGAATCATTCGGGATCACGGACCGCGCGGGCAACGCCCGGTGCGGGATTGGTTTGATCCCGATCCGGTTGTGATTGATCAGATTGTGATTGTTCGATGGGTTCGAGCCCGGCGAACTTGGCGATCAGGGCGGCGGCGTTTTGTGATGCATGGTGCCCGCTGAACTGGGCGGTGAGTGCTTTGAGATTATCAACCTGTTCTTGGTAGGCTTCGGGATTTTCAAGGAACTGCACCGCGCGGTCCGCGATGGGTTCTGCGCCGGCGAAGTGCGGGACCAACTCGGGGACGATCTCTCGACCGGCGACGATGTTGGGAAGTGTGAAGAACTTGGTGCGGATAAACCACCGGGCCGCCAGTGACCAGATGAGGCGTGAGGATTTGTACACGATCACCATGGGCTTGTGCTGACGCGCAATCTGCAGCGTCACCGTTCCCGAAACCACCAACGCGAAGCTGCACCACCGGATGACCGCGTCGGTCTGGGCGTGGGTGATCGAGAGCGAATCGGGCCAATCAAGCCCGGCGTCTTTGGCGATTTTGCTCAGCTCGGGCTCGATCTCTTTGCGGGTCGCGGCGACCATGCCGACCATGTCGGGGTGCTCTGCGGCGAGCTTTATGTACGCGCCGAGCAAGAGCGGGAAGTTCTTACGCATCTCGCCGGGGCGTGAGCCGGGCATCAGGGCGATCTGCTGGGGCCCGGTGCGCCAGTCTTTGATCTGCTCATCGAGCGCATCGAGATCGAGTGGTTGGTCGAAGAGTTGATGCCCGACGAAGGTTGCTTGGACGCCTCGGGGGGTGAACCATCCGGGCTCGAAGGGCAGCACGCACATGACATGGTTGGTGAGTCGGCGGAGCTTGCGTATCCGCCAGGGTGCCCACGCCCACAGTTGCGGCGCGACCATGTGAACGACCTTGGCGCCCTGTGGTTTGGTGAGTTTGCAGACCGGGAAGTTAGCAGCGGGTGAATCGACGGGGACATGCACGGCGATCGGGTTGTCTTTGAGCCAGTGCTCGATCTTGGCGTTGATCTGGCGGTGTTCTTGGATTTTTTGCAGCCCCGGCACGCCCATCACGGCATCGTCGCCGGTGTGCTCGATAATGTCCGCGCCGGCGTCGCGCATGTGTCGTCCGCCCCAGCCAAAGATTTTCAAATCGGGGTACCACTCTTTGAGCACGCGGATGATTGCCGATGCGTGGTCGTCGCCGCTGGGCTCGAAGGCGGTAAAGAGGATCGCGGGCTTTGGGTCGCTGGGTTGCACACCCAACAATAGTCCATCGCGGGCCCAGATCGACCCCATTTTACAGTTTAGAAACCTGACGAGGCAAACCAGTTGCTTGGGGTTGAGTCCAAGGCACTGGCGATCGAGACGAGCGATTCGATGCTGGGCAGGTGGGTGCCGCGTTCGATGGAGCTGAGCTGGCTGACCGAGATCCCGCTGGTCTGGGAGAGTTCACGCAGTGTCCACCCGTGCTGGGTCCTTGCGAGACGGATTTGCCGCCCGAGTTCTGAACGCAGACGATCCATCGGGCGAAGCCCAAGCCCGAACTCGGTGGCGGCTTGCTGGATGACCCGCTTGAGATCATCAACACTGAAAGGCTTGGTCAGGTAATCGAAGACATCTTGCTTGAAGGTCTGGCGCATGGATTCGAGTGAGGGGTACCCGGTGACGACGATGACGCACTGCTTGGGGTAGTTTTCTTTGATTTCCGCGAGGACCTCTTCGCCCGAGATCGAGCCCATATTGAGATCGAGCAAGATAATATCCGGGCGTTGAGCGGCGCATTCCTTGGTGAGTTCGGCGGGCGAGGAGACGGAGCGAACGCGGTGCCCTTGCGAGCCGAGCACTCCGGTGATGTATTCGCGGAAGTCTGCATCGTCGTCGAGCGAGATGATGCTCAGCGCAACTGATGGTGCCTCTTGATGTTCGATCTCTTCAGTCATCATGATTGAGTGTACACGATGCTTGAGGCTTGTGTCACGAGAATATCAGATTCGTTGTGCTTCTCTGAGGAGCAGTTCGAACACCGCACCGGTTTCGGGCGCGTCGGCGGGCTTGTTGGTGACGGTCAAGACGCCGTGGTGTTCACGGATGATGCCGTTGGCAACCGCGAGCCCGAGCCCGGTGCCCTTGGCATCGAGTTTGGTGGATGCGAAGGGCTCGAAGAGTCGGCCGATCATCTCGGCATAAATCCCCGGGCCGTTGTCCTCGACGAGGATCTTGACCCACGCGATGTCATCGCGGGTTTCTCTTGAAGCACTGATCCGCACACGCCCCACCACGCCTTGCTCGTGAACGAGCGCGCTGATCGCGTTGCGGATGAGGTTGACGAAGACCTGGAAAAGCCGATCGGGATCGCACTGGATAACGGTTCCCTTGGGGACCTCATTGAGCACCTCGATATTCTGTCCGGGCTGGGCGATCTGACGGTCGAGCCGGACAAGCATCCAGGCGTCGTCGACGACCTTATGGATATCTGCTCCGACGAGTTTGGGCGGGCGGACGCGGGCGAAATCGAGCAAGCCGTCGCTGAGTTTTTCGAGCCGACCCACCACCCGCGAGAGCAGCGTGATCTCGGTAGTTGAGAGCGGATCCCCTGAGGAGAGCTTGTCGACGAGTCCCTTGACGACCGCCAGTGGCGTGTTGAGTTCGTGGGCGATCCCGGCGGACATCATGCCGAGCGATGCCAATCGGTCTGCGCCTTCGAGGTTGCGTTGGGCGGTTTCGAGGAGCATATTTTTCTTGTGCAGATCTGCCGCGGCGTGTTCGAGTTTGTCGAGTGTGTGGGCGAGCTTTCGCTCGTTTGTGCGCAGGGTCTCGATGGTGTTGTTGCGTGATCGCATGATCTCACCGAGTTCATCGCCCGGTATCTCTGGGCTCGGGATGATCTCGTTTTCGCGATCACCGTCTTGGACCGCAAGGTCGGCCTTGAGCATTGCTCTGATTGGGCCGTAGAGATGACCGGGGAGGACGAACATCTCGAGTGCAGCGGCAACAAGCATGTACCCAACAAGGAGCGTGACCACGACCAACGCGTACACAAGACGGATCATCTCGCGGGCTCGCTGGGCACGGACGCGTACAACGGCGTACTGATTTCCCCCAAGCCAGCGGGCGACGCCGGCGGAGGTGCCGTCGGAACCAATCGGGAGAGTATTCGCTTCGGCGCCACGGGCGAGGTCGGCCACGATTCCTGAGAGCCCCAGTTCGCTCTGCGTCCCGATGACAATCCGTGATTGTTCGCCCACACGCTGAAGGACGAGCGGGTCGGGGGTCACAGAATCGGCGAAGAGCACCACAGCGAGTTGGTGGGCTTGTTCTTGCTCGGCGCTGTTGATGACCTTGGACATCGCGGGTTTGAGGGCGATGAGCAGGATGACGCCGAGCGAGATAGAGAACAAGGTGTGGAGGACGAAGAGTTTTTTGCGTATCCGCATCCCCGCGAAGATCCCCCGCCTTGGGTTGGCGGCGGGTTGCTCACTGGGTTTTTGTGGACGCTGGGCAAACATCTCCGGGCTCCTGAGCAATCGGTGCTCGCACCGACCTACCGTTGGGTGATGACCAAAGATGCTACCCCCCACCATGATTCCACGCACTATTCACCGCCCACAAATGCCCGTGATTGTGCGCTCCGAGCGATCTCGCACCAAGCAACCCGGATGCCCGATCTCGGGATTCTCACGCTGGACACCTCCGGGCCTGACCCGAGAGACTCCGCCCTTGCCCACGCGATCTATGACGCGGTGATCACGCGATGGATGACCCTCTCGTACATCGTGGGCAAACTCGGTCAACAGACCATGCGGGACCTTGAACCGAGGATGCAGGCCGTGCTGCTGGGTGGGGCGGCCCAGATTCTGCTGATGGATCGGATACCGGTTCATGCTGTGCTCGACGAGAGCGTGCAGTGGGCCAAGGTGAACATCCGCCCCGGCG
>JAESUL010000306.1 GCA_016763115.1 Phycisphaerales bacterium
CCCGGCAAGCCGGAATCCCCACAGACGGAGGACATCTCTTCCTGCAATGGTCAGCCAGAGCGCCGCTGCTGATGCGGTCGCCATCCAAAGCCCGACCTCGAGCCCGTGGCGCATAAACAAGAGCGGGCGGTACCCGCCCAGGCGCATGGTCATGATGAAGCGGGAAGCGGAAATCCCGTAGAGGGAATGGTTGAGTTGCGGGCTCATCCGGATTTCCCACAACGCCATGGGTGTCGCGACCAGTCCGGCAGCAACGACGGCGAGCGCCGCGGTGCGGACATCCTTGGGCGATTGGATAAACACCCGTCCGAGGAAGTAGGGGATCCCCCATGTGACGATGCGGATGTAGAGTTCAGAGAACCCGTCGGAGACGCCGAGATTGTTTAGGGATGAGGAGAAGAACGGCACAATGATCCAGACCAGTATGGGGAGGTCGAGGAGTTTGAATCGGAAGGTGCTGATGGCTTTGGCTTCGGCGATGAGCACGCCGAGCAGGGCGGCAAAGATGACGGAGTCGATTTTGGAGAACGAGGGGAGCCCGGGGAGGTTGACGCCGACGGTGGGGGGCAGGAACATCCATCCGATGATGATGGTGGCCATGACTCCTTTGATCCCTCTCAACGCCACCACAATTCCTGCGCCGAAGACAATATAGCTCAAGAGCACTGCGGTAGTGAAGGAGTTGCCATACACGCTTTTGTGGACCTCATTGGGGGAGTGGGTGTGCCTGTGATATCGGCATGATTCGGTAGATTCTGTGATGGTTTTACATCAGGAATACACGAATCGCGATGACGATCGCGGAGGACCCGTAGGCGAGGGCGTCGAGTTTGGGCAGCCAGGTGCCGTGCTTTTTGATCGCCCAGACCAGTAGGGGGTAGCTTGCCCAATAGGAGATCCCCATGCCGATCATGAGCCCGGCGGCTCCTGCTTGGTGGTACCCGATCCACATGCCGGCGATCATGAGCAGGGCGCGTCCTATCTGCAGGATCATGAACCGGAAGGAATCGCCCTTGGCGAGGGTGATCCCGCCGGCGGTGATGATGATGACCATGCCGATGTTGCCGGCAGCGAGGATTTCGATCATCCAACCGGCCTCGGCGTAGGCCTCGGGATAGATGCGGATGATGTATCGCCCGAAGAGCACGAGAATCCAGAGCGGGGGCAGGGAGATCGCCATGAGGATCAGACGCATTTTGTGAGTCTGCGAGCGGAGGCGTTTGGGGCCTTGGTCGATCAGGCGGGCGTAGATAGGCATGAGTACGCGCGGGGCGAGTTTGAGGACCATCTCGGGCATTGCCCGCGAGAGCATGAAGGCGATGGCGTAGACGCCGAACTGGTTTTCGTCCATAAACTTGCCGAGCATCATCTTGTCGCCTTGGGCGATGAAAAAGGTGATGGCGGTGCTGAGGATGATCCATTTGCCGAACCGGATAAGTTCGCGAGCGGCGGCTTTGTCCCACATGACTTTGTTGCCACGACCGGGGAGCATGAGGTAGGACCCGATGGTGATGAGGATGACGCTGAAAAATCCGCCGGCGACGAGGGCCCAGACGGTGGGGGAGTACATGGCCCAGACGAGCATGGCGCACGCACCGATGGCGCGTGAACCGACCTCGAGGATGGTGAGCCTTTTGAGCATCAAATGGCGGTTGGCGGTCGCCATTTTGGTGGACTTGAAACCGGCGATGATCGCGGTCAGCGACGCGACCGGGATCAGGATGAGCAGTTCGGGGCGGTTGTATTGATGAGCGATCGGGTAGGTGATCAGGCAGGCACAGACCCAGATGAGGACGCCTCGGATGATGTTGATGGTCCATGCGGTATCGAGGAAATCGGGGTCGTCGCCTCGTTCGTCTCGAATAACGCTCTGGCTGATTCCGATGTCGGAGAACTTCTGGAGCAGTTCGAGGACCATATTGACCAGGGCCATGAGCCCGAAGGTGGATGGTACCAGCAGCATGGTGAGCAGCCAGTTGCTTCCTAGTCGGATCGCTTGGTGGACGCCGTACCCGCCCAGTGTCCATGCGGAGCTGTGGATTGCTCTTTTTTTGAGCATTCCGGGCTCATTTATGGGTGGGGGCGGATCTTGGTCTGGCATCTGGAGTTCTATCGGCAGAATGGATAGAAAAAGCCGCAGCGTTGGTGACGACTGCGGCAAAATTCGATGTTTCGGGTGCTTGGGGGCTTGTTAGTTATTCTGATTCCCAAATACACCGCCGGTGGAAAAGCTGGTGGAGAGGTATCCGTCACGGATAAATCGTGTTGCTTCGGTGCCGGTGAGCTTGGGGTCCCAGTTTGAGCGTGACATGGACCGGGCGTGGTTAAGGAAGTCTTGCTCATCGGCGTAGCCGAGCGAACGAGCATAATCGCCCAAGTCTCTCCCGGCATCGGGGAGGGTGACGGGGTCCATTTCTTCGCCGGCGGTCATGTCTAGGTCGTCCCATTGCCCAAACCCGAGCGCCGAGCCGTCCACGGTGAAGAGGTCGTTGCGTTGTGAATCGACGAAGGAGGTATTGGAGAGGAACTGGAGATTTTCGGAGTAGCGCACGGACACGACATGGGGGCTGTGCTCCATGGACCAGATGTTGTTCATGATGGCGGAGCCTTGCCCGGCGCGGATGCTGCTTTTGAGGCTGTGCCCGACGGAGCCGTTGGTCCAGTTGTAGACGACATTGTGCTGGAGGATGAAGGCTTCGCCGTACCCTGCCAGGATGATGCCGACATTGTTGACGCCGTCGCCGGAGTTGGCGATGACATTTTTCTGGATGACGGTGTCCTTGAATCGTTCTACCCAGAGCCCGATTCCTTGCTCAGCGCCGATCATGTCGCCGCCGAGGATGACATTTCCTTCGATGATGCCGCTGGCGTATTGGGCGGGCCATTCGAGTTCGGTGTATCCGAATCTCATGCCGAGCGAGTTCTGGTAGATGAGGTTGTTCTTTGCGATGCCCCCCGAGCGGAGTTGGACGCCTGCTCCGGGCCCGTTTGAGGTGATGTTGCCTAGGAACTGTACGCCGGTGACACCAACCTGAAGATAGACATTCTGGTTGAATCCGTTGCCTTCTGAATCCGGGACATCCGGGTTGTCGCCGTTGGAATCAAAGACATTTTCCTCGATGAGGAGCCCTTGGACATTTTTGACATAGAGCCCTTGGGAATGCCCGGCGGTTGAATACGAGTCAACGATGACGGAGCGACGGATGGTGACATCCTCAAAGACTCCTGAGCCCAGGACAATGATGTTGTCCTTGAAGCCCTCGATATAGCAGTACTCGATGAGGAGCCCTTCGCCGCTGGAGAGCCAGCGGATACCGGATTTGGAGTTGTGCTCTGGGCGATTGGCGATGAAGCGGATGCCGACGATGGCGACATGATTGACTTCGCGTCCGAACCCGGTCTGGATTCCGAGGGCATTGAGTGGGTTGATGGTTGGGCGTTGGTTCCCGTCGCCGTAGCTCGAGATGACGACGGGAGCATTCTCTGATTTTCCTGAGAAGTTCCATGAGCCCATGGATTCATACCAGGTGTCGCCGCGTTTGAGGAGCATCCAGTCGCTGGAAAAATCACTCATGAGTTGTTTGGCACGGGCGAGTGAACGGACTGGGGCGAGGGGGGTGCGTCCATCGTTGGCATCGTTGCCGACCGAACTGGACACAAAGACGAACTTGGTGTCTTGAGCGGGTTTGAGTTGGCTCCATCCGTTGGGTCCTATGGGCACGGTCGCCATTGCGGGGGTTGCCAATCCGGTTGCTGCGATGAGGCAGCAGGCGATTGAGAGCTTTGCTGCTCGTGATCGTGTTGAGTTGGTGTGTGGAAGCAGATTCAGCATGGTGGTTGTCCTCGTTGAAAGAAGGAGTTGATCCGTCTTGTGTATCGACTGTGGTAAATAGGGGCTCTGGCAGCAATTGGTCTTTGGAACTTTTCTGGATTCCCGAAACAGATCCGCCGTCATGACTCCCCCAGATTCACATGAGTGGTTATTGGGCGTCTGGAATGCTCTGGTACATGGGGACGAACGAAAATCGGGCTCGTCCAGTACATGCTTTGGTACGCGATGGCCGATATGAACACGGGCTCGATACGAGGTTCGAGGAGGAGGGATCCCTGGATTACGAAAAGGTTCAGTTATCGGACAATGGGTGCTCCCAGGGGGGTATTGTTTGCGTGCGAAATGATCTGGAGGGTGGTTGCGATGGCTGAAGGACGGAAACTGAGGCTCAACTGGATAGAGGGGCGTTCTACCCTCTCTGGTGGGATCAAATCCAATCGGCTCATGGCCGAGGCGATGCAGCGTCGGGGGCACGAGGTCACGACTTCTTTTCTTACGCCGGTGCACCAGTGGCCTCGCCCTTGGCGGATTCGTACATTTCTGAAACGACTCTGGCGGGCAATACTGCCCAACTCGTTCCCACACCATCTTGAGCACTCAACCGTGAACCTGAATCAGATGCCCACGCGTGAGTTGAACCCTGATCTTGTGCCCGATGCGGATGTGAGCTTTGCGAGTTGGTGGCAGGTGTGGGATCTGGTTTCGCGTTGGCCTGCGTCCAAGGGGCTCAAGGTTCACTATGTTCGTCATCACGAGATTCATGGCGGGAAGCGATCGGATGTAGATGCCGCGTATTTGATACCTGGCCCTCGGGTGGTGATCTCTTCTTGGCTCGGGTCGGTCATGAAGGATTACGGGCACAGTGATACCCAGATGGTCCGCGTGCCCAACGGCGTGGATTGGAAGCAGTTTGAATCTCAAGAGCGGGAGAAAGCTTCTGAACCAATCATTGGGATGCTGATGGGGACCGAATCATTCAAGGACACACCGACTGGTGTTCGCGCGATCCGGATTCTTCAAGAGCGTGTTCCTGGGCTTCGGGTTATCGCGTTTGGCAAGCGTCCGCCTCCGGCGGAGTGGGATCTTCCCGAGTGTGTTGAGCATCACCGCTCGCCTGCTCAGGACTTGATTCCCAAGTTGTACCAGCAGGCCAACTGCTGGGTGATTACATCTTCTGCCGAGGGGTTCGGGATGCCCGGTATCGAGGCGGCGGCGTCGCATTGCCCGTTGGTGTCTACGCGATGCGGCGGACCCGAGGACTTTGTGCGTGAGGGCGAGAATGGATTCATGATCGATGTTGGTGATGCCGAGGCGATGGCCGATGCGATTGAGCGGGTGCTTAATCTGGATGATGACGAATGGAAAAAGATGAGCAAGGCGAGCTACAGCATTGCTCGCGAGTTTGATTGGGACCGATCTGCCGAAAAACTCGAGGCCCAGTCGTACAAGTGGCTCGATGAGCGTGATGGTGCTGGAGAGACGCTGTGAGCGGATCGCCAATATTTTTGGTTGGTGCGGAGCGATCGGGCAC
>JAESUL010000307.1 GCA_016763115.1 Phycisphaerales bacterium
GCGTCAAAGTCGTTGGGGTCGATTGCAAAGTCTTTGGTGCTCGCCGGGAACTTGGTTGAGGCTTTGGTGGGTTTGGAATCAGTGTGCGTTGTGTGTGAGGTGTGGGTGGCGTCGGAGAGAACCTTGAGTTTGCTCAAGAGCTCGGACTTGAACCCTTCGTCGCCTTTGCCCACGATCGAGGGGTCTTTGGCGATGACATCGGACGCCCCGATCCGCAGGGCCTTGAGCGCCTCGTTGGAACTGGCGATGGTCAGCGATGAGCACATTAGCACATGGGGGTTGAAGGATCGGCACACCGCTTTGATCCGGCGCAGTGCGGTCAGCCCATCCATCACGGGCATCTCGATATCCAGGGTGATGATGTCGGGCTTGAGTTTCTGCGCCTGGTCGATGGCGTCCTGCCCGTTGCGTGCGATGCCGACCACCTCGAAATCGGGATTGGTCTCGATCATTTTAATGATCATCTTTCGCATGAACGCAGAGTCATCGACTACGAGAATCTTGGTCATCACATCTCCTCAACCCGGATCGGGGTGCTTGCTAGAGCAGATCGGACGGTTGGAGGGGTGAGTTGATTGGGGTTTCGAGGATTGCCGAGAGAAAGGGGAGGGAATAGGGTCAAAAAGAAAAACAACACCAGAATGTCTGGTGTTGTTTTCGTTGAATGCCCAAGAGAGGACTCGAACCTCCACTCCCTTGCGAGAACCACCACCTCAAGGTGGCGCGTCTACCAATTCCGCCACCTGGGCATAAGTCGCGAGGTAACTATAGCCCGCTATTTTCAGGTGTCGACTAAAACCACCATTTCTGCACGATCAAGCATGATCCAAAGCGTCTATCTGCGAATCTCGGACCTAGGATGGGGACAGTGCGAGCATGCAAACCGATCGCACGCAATGAATCACGAGGTGAATGATGCAGGCGGACACGAAATCAGAGTTCGGAGCGGTCTTTTCGGGCGTTGCCAAGCGGGCAAAGCAGGCCGGGGTCTTTGGCGAGATCACGGTTTCCAGCGATGGCGTTCAATGCCGGGCCAAGAACTCCGCCGAGGCAGCGACTTATCGGGTCTTCAGCAAGGACGGCGGGCTCTGGGTGAGTCTTGGAATGGAAGATCGCTGGCTCAGCGGATCCATCGAAGCCTCGCTCATGGGCTCGGGCGACAAACTCAACGAACTGATCGACGACGAACTCGATGATCTGGGCGTGGATGACCCGGCATCGAGCTTTGATCATTTTCGCTCGCCTGAAATGGAGTTTGTGTTCAGGTCGAGGGTGGCGCTCAGCGAGGGCGATGAGGCGGTCGAGATTGTGGGCACCTGGTTGCTGGCGTACGAACAATGTTTCCGTCGGCTCGGTGACATGGACCAGACCGAAGAAGACTGATTGAGTTGTGCGCACACAGCGCACCGAGATAAGCAAGGGATCTGCACGATGCGGATTTTAATGTTGGGATGGGAGTTTCCGCCGTTCATAGCGGGCGGGCTCGGCACCGCGGTTGACGGGCTGACCAAATCACTTGTTGCCCAGGGGCACGAGGTGGTGTTTGTGCTGCCTCAACCGATCCCGGCGGGGCATCAATCGCATGTCGAACTGATCGGGCCTCGCGTGCTCGCCCAGCGCGCAGAGGCATTGCGGGCCAAGCGGGGGCAACCCGGTTTTTATCCGAGCCACGCAGCGACTTCAACAAAGACAACGACCACCACACGCACGATCCGCACGCCGGGCACAAAGCCCACGATCGAGGAGCAGGTCGAGCGGTTTCAGGCTTCGATGCCGAGTTCGTATCCGGGTGTCGATGCCCACGATGTGCTCCGCCGAGTGGTCAAGATGGTGGGCGGGCAAGATCCGCTTGAGACGACAGTTGAAGAGGAATCGGTGGATACCGTCACCGAGATGATCGGTGCGCTGCGGACATCGTCGGCCGACCAGCTCGCCGATGCGATGGACAGCATCCTCGAATCGCTCGGCGAGATGGGCACGGGCAGCTCGGGGTACGGCGCGGACCTGTTCCGCGACGCCGACCGGTACGCGGCCCTCGTCGCCGGGCTCGGGATGACCGAACGATTCGATGTCATCCACGCCCACGACTGGCTGACCTACCCCGCGGGGATGATGCTCAAGGCGTTGACCGGCAAGCCCTTGGTGTGCCATATTCATGCGACCGAGTTTGACCGGTCCGGCGAGCACATCAACCAGGGCGTATACGAGCTCGAACGCGCCGGGATGCACGCAGCCGACCGGGTGATCGCGGTGTCGCGGTTGACCAAAGCAATCGTGCATTCCAAGTATGGTGTCGATGACGCCAAGATCGATGTCGTGTACAACGGCGTAGATCAGGACAACATGCAGCCGATGCGCGGGGCCGCGATCGAACGCGGCGAAAAGATCGTGCTGTTCCTCGGACGGATCACGATGCAAAAAGGTCCCGAGTACTTCATCGATGCGGCCAAGCGGGTGCTGGAAAAGACGGACAATGTGAAGTTTGTTGTTGCGGGTTCGGGTGATATGGCGGTGCGGATGATCGAGCACGCCGCGGCGGCGGGCATCGGGCACAAGGTTTTGTTCACGGGGTTTTTGCGTGGACGCGATGTGGACCGGGTGTACCAGCTTGCGGATTGTTATGTGATGCCGAGTGTTTCTGAGCCCTTTGGAATTGCGCCGCTCGAAGCGATGCGCAATGATGTCCCGGTGATTGTGTCCAAGCAGTCCGGGGTCGCCGAGGTGCTGACGCACGCGCTGAAGGTTGATTTCTGGGATATCGACGAGATGGCCAACAAGATCGTGGCGGTGCTCAAGTACCCGCCATTGGGGCAGACGCTGCGTGAGCACGGACGGTTCGAGCTCCGCGGGCTTCATTGGGACGGGGCCGCGGAGAAGTGCGTCAAGGTCTACGCCAAAGCCATCGCGGGGATGTAATCCCTCATCGAATCTCTCTGAAAAATCAACTATTTTTGCCAGTTTGTTTTAGTCGACTGTTTTAGCCGACATCGCGGTCTTGGAAGAGGATGACGGCGATGGAGAGGAACCCGATGATCTGCACGACGCCGTAGGAGAGCACGAGCAAGATATGCGAGAACGGGATGGGCTGGTTCTGCGTGATGGCATCGACGAGCCAGTAGAACTGGATATTGGGGATGACCGACCAGGCGACCATCGGCACGGGTTTGACATCGGTCCGCTGGAGGAAGAGTGAATCGCGTGGGATCGGCGGGCGCGAGAGTTCGACGGGCTCGCGTCCGACCTGCTTGACCGTGATGATGACATCGTTGATCTCGGA
>JAESUL010000308.1 GCA_016763115.1 Phycisphaerales bacterium
CGGCTTTGGCCGATGAGCCGCGACGGGCAACCCAAACAACTGATCGACTTTATCCATCGAGGCAACAAGCGTGTTTCGCTTTTAGAGATCGCCGCCGACCGTGCGAGCAAACTCGTGCCAGTTGACAAGCAATACATCTGCACCGGCGAGCGGTACCGATCACAGATCCGCGACGCGCTGCCCGCGTTTGATGATGCACACATTCTCGGCGAGCCCCAGCCCCGCGACACGGTCAACGCCGTGGCGTTCGCAGCGGCGGTCTTTGCCAAAGAAGACCCCGACGCCATATTCTCGGTGCTCACGGCGGACCAACTGATCGAGCCCGACGATGTGTTCAATGCCGCGATGGACCTTGGATACAAGCTTGTTGAAGCAGACCCATCTCGATTAGTCACCTTCGGCATCAAGCCCGATCACCCCGCGACCGGGTACGGGTACATCGAGCACGGCAAGCCGATCAAGGACAAAGCCGGCGACGAGATCGACGGCGCATTCAGTGTTGCGCGGTTCATTGAGAAGCCGCCATTGGAAAAAGCCGAGGCGTATGTACAGTCCGGGCGGTACGACTGGAACGCGGGCATGTTTGTGTTTCATGCCAAGACACTGCTCTCGCTGTACGAACGATTCATGCCAGAGAATGCCAAACTCATCGCACAACTCGCCGATGCTTGGGGAACCGATCAGCAGCAAACGGTGCTTGACGAAATCTATCCGAAGCTCGAAAAAACATCGGTCGATTACGGCATCATGGAACCGGCTGCAGGCGAGAAAGATGTCTCGATCGTCGGTGTCAAGATGGACATCACCTGGCTCGATGTCGGCTCATGGCCCGCCTATGGAGAGACGCTCAAACCCGATGACAACGGAAACAAATCAGCGGGCATAAAGATCGCGGCCTACGAATCCACCAACAACATCGTCATCGGCGAGAACGATTCAGACCACACAATCGCACTTGTCGGGTGCGATGACCTCATCGTGATCCGCACCGAGCGTGCGACACTGGTCATTCCCAAAGACCGCGCCCAGGACATCAAGAAACTTCATGACGAATTGGACGCGGGATTGAAATAGGGTTTTTGGGGCTCGATCAGATCCCACTTGTTGCCGTAGAGATCCATAAAAACAACGACCTTTCCAAAGCCTTCGTTCCTTGGCGAGCCGACGAACTCGACACCGTTGGATTTGAGTTTATTATAGTAAGCATCAAAGTTGTCTGTGTTCAAAAACGCAAACACACGCCCTCCGGTCTGATTGCCTACGCAAGCATCCTGCTGAGCCGAGCTGCTCTTCGCAAAGAGCGACGAGCACCCGCTACCTGGCGGCGCGACACGAACCCACCTCTTGGTCTCACTCCGTCGAGTATCCTCTAGAATCTCGAAACCAAGTTTGCCAGTATAAAAACCGATTGCTTCGTCGTAATCACGAATGAGCATCACGAGTTGTGCAACTTTCTGAATCATCACTCTCCAATCAGTATCCGATTTCGCTTGTTCATACTATCCCCGTTGTGCTGATGCCCCCGCCAACCTACCATCATCCCATGCGGCTCATCGCGATCGATCTTGGGGACAAACGCACAGGCATCGCCCTCGGCGATCGGATCACCATGATCGCCTCGCCCGTCGCGTGCATCGAGGTACCGATCCAGGACCACAACGGACAACGGCTGCTCGATGCGCTCGCGAAAGAAGTCCGCACACTCATTGGCACCGAGCGGGTAGAGGTTCTCTTGGGGTTGCCCATCAATATGGACGGGTCCGAGAGCCCGCGATCGAAAATATCACGTGTCTTTGGTCAGCGGATCGCCGATGCACTCGGTCTCGATGTGGTGCTGGTTGACGAACGCCGAACGAGCAAGGCCGCCGATGAACTGATGGCCCAGACCGGGCTGACCCACAAGCAGAAAAAGGCCCGGCGCGACGCGATCGCGGCGGCCGCGATCATGCAGGTCTACCTTGATACGCCCGAAGCCGCCCTCGGGCTGATAGAATGTACAAAGCCGAGCAAAGCGTGAACCCGCCGAGCACTTGGGCGGTAGAACGAGTGGGACGCCGAGGAGTTGAATGATGATTGAAATGATATTGAGCTTTGCATTGAATACCGCTGTTGTGCCGCCAATGGACAATGCGAAACCCGAGCCACAAATGATTGCTGAACCCACGCAAGGCTTTGATTCGCCACGCGCGTTGCTTGTCGCGCTCGCAAAGAAAGACGCAACGGTCAACACGCTCAAGGGCGAGGTCCGTTTTACAACCATCCAGGCACTCGAAGGCGACATCCAGACCCGCCACGGTTGGTTATACCTCCGCACCGACCATGCAACCGAACACCGCGATTACGCTGTGCGGTTTGACCAGTTGATCGTTGACCAGCGGATGCAAACGATCGACGAGCAGTACGCCTTCGACGGGCAATGGTTTGTCGAGCGGCTGCCCGAGGATAAGCAGTTCAACAAACGTCAGATTGTGCCCATGGGCGAAAAGCTTGACCCAATGGAACTGATGCGCGAGGCGCCCTTCTGGGTCTCGCTCGGACGCGATACCGATCGGGTGCTGACTTCATACGACACCGAGTTGCTCGATACGAATGAGGGGCTTGTGGGAAACGAAGATTTTCCTGAACTCGCCGGGTTGGCGTTGCTTGTCGAAGGCTGCACACAACTCCGGCTCACGCCAAAGCCCGGCTCGGGGCTCGAAGACGATTGGGACAATGTCCGCATCTGGATTGATTCGACAACGCTGCTACCTCGCCTGTATATCAAGGCTGAATGGACGGGCAACATCCAGATCGTCGAGCTCTTTGGCGTCACGCCCAATGAACAAATCGACCCGAGCATTTTCTCAACCACCACGCCATCGGATCGCAGCGGCTGGAATATCCAGATCTCCCCATGGCGCGGCAAGACACCGCTTGATGAACAAACCATCAACAATGCCCCCGGCATGGAGCCGAGCGAATGATCCGCGCCGCCGTCGCACTCATCGCTTGCAGTATCAGCATCACCCAAGCCCAACCGAGCGCACGGGGGACTGAAGAAGAATCGGGCGTTCGCCAAAGCGCAATGCAAGCAATTGTCGATCGTGCAAACGCAACCTACCTCACCGATGACGAGCGTGCGATGTTCGCTGTTGAACACGGGGTCTGGACCGATGAGCACCTCGGCGACCCATCACACATGGCGAAGGCCGCGTTGATTGTCGGTGCGTACGATCACCCCGCTTTGATGAACAACGACGCCAACCCGCTCGATCACGCACGCGGTGCCCTGATGCGCGGGCAACCAATCGCCGCGCTCGCGTTGCTCGAAAACCAAAGCACATCATCGCCTCTCCGCCGATTTGCTCTTCGCGCACGGTGTTTTTCGATGCTCGGGCAAATCAAAAACGCGATCCTCGAACTCGAACAACTCGAAATGGCCCTTGAAACAAGCAGCATAAACGATGCGACCGAACTCAGCTTCGGTGTCCACGGGCTCATGCACCTCTACACCATCCGCCCGATCGACGCCAACGCCAAGACGGTCTACACACAACTCAACACCCTCATCGCCCACGGGCGCGACACCCTCGACCAACTCAACCCCGAAATCCGAATGGTCGAGGCCGAGCTGCTCTACGAGCATCACAACCGTAAGGCCGCACGCGAAGCCGCCATCGAGGTGCTCAAGCGAAATCCCAAGCACGCGCTGGCAACTTTCCTTGTTGGTAAAATTGCAATCGATTTTTTTTCGCTTGACGAAGCCGAGATGATCGCCGATCGGCTTGATTTGATTGCAAATTTTGACGCCGATGATCCTGTTCCAAGCGTGCTTGGCGCACAGATCCGTGCGCGCATTTTTCTACGCCAACGCGATCCGATCGGTGCCGAGCGCGCGATTGATCCGGTGCTTGCACGCCTGCCAACCCAGCGCGAACTGCTTGCCCTCGAAGCCGCCGCCGCGGCTGCCGGGTTCCGCGAATCCTCGACGGAGCGCCTTCTTCAGGCCTACGACGAACTCTCGCCAAACCAACCTGACGCCATCCTGCTCGTCGGACTCATCCTCTCCGAAGCACGCCAATACGAACAGGCCGAGCGGATGCTCCGGCGCGCGATTGACCTTGCACCATACTGGGGCACCCCTCGCCTGCAACTCGGGTTGATGCTGATTCAATCCGCCGACGACACCGGCGCGAAAGCGACACTCGAAGCCGCCATCGAGCTCGATCCGTTTAATCTCCGCGCCCAGAACTCACTCACGCTCGTCCGCGAGTTGATGGGCTATGAGACCATCGAGACCGAGCACTTTATTATTCGATTCAAGGGCGGGATCGATCGGGTGCTGGCCGAGGAAATGCCTATAAAACTAGAGCAAATCTACGCCCGCGTCACCGGCAACACCCCCGGCGGCACCGACCACGAGCCATCCGTCAAAACGCGCATCGAGATCATGCCGACCCACGAGTTTTTCTCCGTACGCATCACCGGCATGCCCTCGATCCACACCATGGCGGCCTCGACCGGCCCCATCATCGCAATGGAATCTCCACGCGATTCGAGCAGCGCATTCATCGGCCCCTACGACTGGGCCCGCGTTTTCCAGCATGAGTTCACCCACTCGGCCAACCTCTCGCGGACGCACAACCGCATCATCCATTGGATGACCGAAGCCAACGCGGTCTACAACGAAGACTCCCCACGCGATTCGCGTACATGGACGATGCTCCTCAACGCATTCAACAACGATCGACTGTTTGATCTTGAAGAAATCAACGAGGCCTTCGTCCGCCCAAAGCGCAAGGGTGATCGCTCGCTCGCCTATGCACAGGGCGCATGGATGTACCGGTTTATTATCGAAGAGTTTGGACCACGCAAGCCATTAGAGATCATGGATGCATCGGCTTCCGGGCGTTCCCCAACCGAGGCATTTGTCGAATCGCTCGGCATCGCCCCCGATGAGTTCATGAACGAGTTTTTAGCATGGGCAGAGAACATCCTCCTCGCCAACGGCTTGCTTTTGCCCAAAGATTCACCCTTCCCTCCGATCTCCGAGATGCTCAACTCCGATCCGGACAACCCGACGCCGCCAACAAAGAGTGAAATCGACTCACTCCTTGAGCAGCATCCCGCCCATCCCCAACTCCTCCGCATCAAGTTCGCACACATGCTTACGAGCCCGAACCCGCGGCTCGATCCAGAAACCATTGAACAAGTTCTCCGCTTCATCGAAACAAGCCCAACCGACGAAACACCGCATCGGCTTCTTGCAAAGCATTTTCTTGCTTCCGACAACCATGACCAACGCCGAAACGCCGTGGTACATCTCGAATACCTTGATGCACGCGAGGTCCATTCCTCGGCCTACGCAAACCAACTCGCATTGCTCTACGCCCACGATAACAAGCACGACCTCGCCATCGCCAAGTCGCTTGTCGCCATTGGCAGATCACCTTTCAACCCGCGCTACCGCGAGCAAGGCGCACGCTTCGCACTCCTTGCCGGCAACTTTGAGCTTGCGGCCCATCACATCGAAGCGCTCACCAAAATCGAGCCAGACCAATCAATCCACACCAAACGCCTCAACGCCATCCGCGCAAAGCTCAGCAAGCCTAGCGACGATTGATCGATCACCCGCCCAGTGCCTTGGTCAACTCGTCGTGATGATCTTGCATCCAAACCACGCGCGCAAGCAATGCTGAAAGCATCTGCGAATGCCTCCCCAGATTACCCGCGGGCACCGATGCCAATGCCTCATCGAGCAGAACCGCAGGCATCATCGACGCGATCACCCGCGGCTTGACGCTATTGTTTTTTCGGCTTTGGTACCCGTCAAAGAACGCGCCAAGCAGATCTAAATCAGGCTCGATGTTCGCGCCTTGACGAATCGAAAAATGAACCAACGCCTGCGCAATCTCACGGCTTCGTGATCCAACCCGTGTGTTATCGAAGTCACACACCGCGACCACATCATCACCCTGAAAAATCAGGTTCCCCGGATGCCAATCCCCGTGCACAATACCGAGATGCTCGGCGTTGGCACGCACCAGATCTGCGCCATACCCAAGAATCTTCGCAGCCCGGTC
>JAESUL010000309.1 GCA_016763115.1 Phycisphaerales bacterium
CATCATGTGGCGTTGCATCTCCATCCAGAACCAGATTTTCATCATGCTGAGGGCCATCATGCAGGTGAGGAATCCGCTGGCAAAGGCGATCAGTTCTTTGGTGTTGTCGGTGCCAAAGAACTGCACCACGCACCAGATCGCGATGCCCAGAAACACGAAGGTCATAACCATCATCAAGGCCGTTATGAATCGGTTGTTGCTCTTGAAGACCGAGAGGACGAGTTGGTCGAGCCGGTGTCCGTCGTTGGGGTCGCCGAGGAGTTTGGTGTTCTCGGAGTTGAGTGCGTTGCGGATTTTGGTATCGAGGTCATCCATGAGAATCTGTCCTTTCGAGGATTGGTTTGAGTTGAGCCCGGGCGCGGCGGAGGCGGGTCTTGACGGTGCCGATGGGGATGTTGAGAATCACCGCGATGATTTCGGTCGAGCATCCGTCCATGTAGTGCAGGATGACGACATCGCGGTATTTGGGGGCGAGCAGCAAGATGGCGGTCCGGACGGGTGCGGGGTCTGTTGGCTCGGTGTGATTCGATACTTCGTGGGCGTAGGAGTGTTTGAGTTTGCGATCGCGGATCATGCTTCGGATTGCATCGGCGGATTTGAGTTGGACGATCCGCATCGCCCAGGGGCCAAACAAGGCGGGGTCGCGGAGCGAACGGATGGAGCGGGCGATGCTGATCCACGCTTCTTGGGCGGCATCAAGGGCAGCTTCGCGGTCGCCGATCAGTTTGATTGCTCGATTGTTGAGCCGATGGGACCACATTTCGACGAGTTGTCCGAGGGCTTTGGCGTCGCCGGTTTGGGCCTGGAGGACCAGGAACTCGGAGAGGATTTGGGACTTGGTTCGGGTCATCTCATGGGTATGGTCGCGGGGAAGGGGGGATGGGTTTTGATTTTGGGGAGAAAAATGACACAAACGGCGTTTTGAGATTCCAAGCGAGGTATTCATCTTTCTTTGGTGGAGCCGGTTTGTAGCCGGCTTTCTCCACTGGTGGTGCGTTTGCACGGAGCCCGGCTACAAGCCGGGCCTACTGGAGAGGAGAACAGAGTCTTGAAATTCGAGGGCTTCAGAGCTACCATTCTGGACTCTGCATCCGCAGGGTATCACCTAGGTAGGCGGCAATCGGTGCGAGGCACCGGTGCACGCGTCGGAAGGACATGAACCATGCCATTGCCCGTTGAACAGAAGAAACAGATCATCGCAGACTTTGCTCGCGACGCCAACGATTCGGGTTCGCCTGAGGTCCAGATCGCGATCCTGACCGCACGCATCGCCCAGATCGCGGTGCACCTTCGCAACAACAAGCAGGACATGCACAATCGGCGTGGGCTCGTCACGATGGTTGCCAAGCGCAACCGTCTGCTCAAGTACCTCGCAAGGACCAACCGCGATGCGTACCTTGATACGATCAAGCGCCTTGGTCTGCGTAAGTAAAAGATTTTTCACCGAGCGTGCCCGAAAAGGCACGCTCGGCTTTGTTTTTGGAAAACTGTTTTTAATAACTGGTTTCTGAAAAGCATTTGTTCGCGGGCTCGTTGAGAGCGGCAGTGGGCGCAGGGCGGTTGATGGAGACAACCGCACAACGCCTTCTGCCTCTCGATCGTGAGGCGGGCCCACAACATCTCGGTCGCGGTTTCGTTCCGTTGTACCTGCAATGTGTGCAGGGCGGTGCGTGGTTTGGCTCCGAGATACCCAGGCGGGGAACCTCACACCCCGCTCGATACCAACAGAAGGTACAACAATGACAACCGAACACACTATCGTCGAAAAAGAAATCGGCGGACGCATGATGCGCATCGAGACCGGAGAGGTCGGACGGCTCGCATCCGCATGTGTCCTCGTCACTCATGGTGACACCACCGTGATGGCCTCGCTCGTTCGCGCCGCGCCGCGTCCGGGTCTGGGCTTCTTCCCCATGCAGATCGACTACCGCGAGAAGCTCTCCGCGGGCGGCAAGTACCCCGGCGGGTTCCGCAAGCGTGAAGGCGCACCAACCGAAAAAGAAGTCCTCACCATGAGGATGATCGACCGCCCGATCCGCCCGCTCTTCCCAGAGGGATTTATCGAAGAGGTTCAGGTCCAGTGCTGGGTGATGAGCCATGACGGCGAGAACGACGCGGATGTCATCGCCGGCACCGCTGCATCGGCGGTTCTCGCGATCTCTGACGCACCGTTCCAGGGCCCAACCGCGACCGTTCGTGTCGGGCGCGTGTTTACTGATGATGGGGTTGTCCATGTGCTCAACCCAACAAACGCGCAGCTCGAATACTCTGACATTGATCTTGTCATCGCCGGTCACAAGGACGGGCTGAACATGATCGAGGTCGGCGCGGCTGGAGTCCCCGACGAGGAAGTGCTCGACGCGCTCGAGTTCGGGCAAGGAGGCGTTGACCAGGTCCTCGGGCTCATCGATGAGCTCGTCGCCAAGGTTGGCAAAGAGAAGGATCTTGGCAACTACATGAACCTCGTCCCAGACGATGTCATGGCTGAGCTCATGAAGCACGGCGAGAAGGGCATGATCAAGGCACGCCAGATCAAGTCCAAGGCAGAGCGTGGCGCAGCAGTCGGCGCACTCAAGAAGGAACTGCTCGACGCACACTTCCAGGTCAACGACTCAGGCACCCCCGGTGAGTGGGAAGCGTCCAAGAAACGCCGATCACAGGCGTCCGATGGTTTCCGCAAGCTCGAGAAGAAGATCACCCGTCGGCTCATCGTCGAAGAAGGCACCCGTGCAGACGGTCGTGCGTACGCCGAGATCCGACCATTGGATATGCATGTTGGTAAGTTCGCCCGCACCCACGGGTCGGCGTTCTTCCAGCGTGGCGAGACCCAGTCGCTCGTATCCGCCACCCTCGGTACCGCTCGCGACGAACAGATCGTCGATGGCTTGATGCCCGAGTACTCCAAGAAGTTCTACCTTCACTACAACTTCCCTCCATTCTGTGTCGGCGAAGCCGGTCGCATCATGGGCCCTGGTCGTCGTGAGGTTGGTCACGGCGCACTCGCCGAGCGTTCGTTGCTCGGGATTCTTCCCGGCGCTGACGAGTTCCCCTACACGGTTCGTATCGTGTCGGATATCACCGAGTCCAATGGTTCATCCTCCATGGCTTCGGTCTGTGGCGGG
>JAESUL010000310.1 GCA_016763115.1 Phycisphaerales bacterium
GAGACCGCCCAACCCAACAAGGATTGCGCTTCGACCCAGATCGGCAACGAATGCATTCCATATCTCCGCTACGAGATCGACCGCCTCGACCGGGACCAGGGCCTCGACCACGGAGGCACCGGCAAGCGTCAACCCAAGCATATTTCTGTATGATTCCCCAGACTTATCAATGTTCTTATTGACTTTGATCAGATCAATGAGAGCATCAAACAGGAAGTATGCGCCAAGAACTATTAATATGAGTATTGATTTCTGTGCCCCGAAAATGTAGCCAAACAATCCGATAGCAAGAAGAATTAGAGCACAGAGGATTCGCATCATGCTCTCTGTCACAATAAATCGTATAAAATTTTTCCGATCCTTCTTCAGGTAAAGCCGCACCAGTTCGTGATGCGGTGACCGGGAATCGAACACCCCTTTTGGCCAATTGAATGTTTGGACCATTTGGCCGCGATCATCTCGTATCTTCATCAAGAATCCCCTTGGGCACTCTTCGATTCTACACTGCTACTCGATTCAACACCAGAGGAGATCCCCCATGCCCATCACCGATTACATCACCCTCGGAAACACCGGCCTCCGCGTCTCCCCCCTCTGCCTCGGCACCATGACCTTCGGCACCGAATGGGGAGCCGTCGGCACCACCATCGAAGAATCACTCGATGTCCTCACCGCCTACCTCAGCCGCGGCGGCAACTTCCTCGACACCGCCAATGTCTACACCATTGGACACTCCGAAAAAATCATCGGCGACTACTTCAACACCGGCCCAGGCAAAGGCACCCGCGACCGCGTCGTCATCGCCACCAAGTTCTGCGGCAACCTCCACCCAAACGACCCCAACGGCGGCGGCGCAGGTCGCAAAGCAATCATCCACCAGGTCGAAGATTCCCTCCGCCGTTTGCAAACCGACCACATCGACCTGCTCTGGGCACACTTCCACGACCAACACACCCCTATCGAAGAAACCATGCGCACCATGGACCAACTCGTCCAAGACGGCAAGGTCCGCTACATCGGTTTCTCCGACCACCCCGCATGGGTCTGCGTCAAAGCCCACCACATCGCGATGCTCCGCAACTGGGAACCACTCGCTGCGATCCAACTCGAATACTCACTCATCCAACGCACCGCCGAGGAAGCACTCATCCCGATGGCGATGGATCTGGGGCTCGGCGTCACGCCGTGGTCCCCGCTCCGCGGCGGTGTGCTCAGCGGCAAGTTCACCCGCGATTCACGCCCCCCCGTTGCCGACACCCGCGTCGCCATCGACTCGCCGCACCTCAACGACAAAGCCTACGACCTTGTCGATGAACTCAAAGCGATCGCCGAAACCCACAACGCCACGCCCGCCAAGGTCGCGCTCAACTGGGTCCAAACCCAACCCGGCGTCACCTCCACCATCATCGGAGCCAAACGACTCAGCCAACTCGAAGACAACCTCGGCGCCCTGGACTTCACCTTGACGAGCGAGCAACGCCAATCCCTCGATGATCTCAGCACATTTGACAAGCATTTCCCCCACAACTTCCTCGATCGCATCCCCCCCGCCATCCAGAACGGCACCACCATCAATCAACTCCAGAGCGACCCGTGGACAATCGGCCCACAAACACCCCAAGAACGCACCGTGCATATCCCCGACTAGTACACCGTTTTTTTATCCAGACGCTCTGGACACCATGCCCCCTCCGTTCCGATTATCCGGGCTGGGCAATCAACTTCATTCAACTTGCAGCATTTCTTGGATGCCGTCTTGGCGTTTGTTTCCGATATTCATGAGATGAAATACACACGCACCACCACCGTGACCATCCTCTCCGCCGCCGCCCTCACCCTCGCCTCAGGGTGTGCACAAGACCGATCCTCCTCGCTCTCTTCTGACACAAGTGTCCGCAGTTCCTACCAAAGCCAGCAACCCAGCACCCCGCAAAGCGCCCACACCTCTGATCTCGTCATCGGCACCGACCTCGCCTTCGAGGGCGTCCCCACCTACGACCGCCCCGCGACCGAACTCTCCCTCGCCGAGATCGCCAACGAACTCATCGCGATGCACAACCGCGATCGCCAACTCGTCCGCTCCAGCATCGACCCATCCCAGCAAGACCCCCAGGCCGTCGCCAGGGTCAGCGCCATCGACCACGCCCACACCGCAAGGCTCCGTGAAATCGTTGACTACATCGGCTGGCCCACACGCGGCACCGTCGGGCTCGAAGCAACCGAGGGCGCGTTCCTCGTCGTCCAGCACGCCGGAAACGACACCGCATTCCAATCACGCTGCCTCGCCATGCTCCACGACCTCGCCGATCGAGGCCAACTCCCCAAACCCTATGTCGCACTCCTCACCGATCGAATCCGCGTATTCAACGACCAGCCCCAACTCTACGGCACACAAATGACCCTCGCCAAAGATACCAACGGCGTTATGCGCCCGATCCCCAGTTCCCCGATCCACCTCCCCGAAGAACTCGACGCGCGACGCGCCAAGATGGGCATGCCCGCCCATGGCAAGTTCGTCACCGCCATCGCCCAGGCCTACGCCGCCTCACTGGTCGAACCCAACGAACGCTTTGCCAGTGTCGAGACCGAGTGATCAACCCCGCAATGGGTGCATGCCCGCTTGGGCGCGTTGCTCATTGAGATACACCAACGCCGCCCGGTGCTTGGCAATCAGCTTGACCAACTGGGACATCGAAACACCAAGCCGCACCGCGGCTTTTTTCATGTCCCAACCGCAAGCCCGCCCGACATCGAGGGCCTCTGCCAGCATCGCCGAGTAATCAACATGATCCACCGAGCACACCACCCGCTGATTTTTGCACCGCGAACGCCACAACGCAGAGCGGATCTCCCCATCGGGCACCTCCACCCGCACCTTGAGCGCCAACTCGACGCGTAGCCTCCGGATCGCAATCCTTTTGTTCACTTCCGACTCACGCCGCTCGCCCGCCCGCGCCGATACGCCGCTGGGCGTGTGCGTCATCGTCACCTGCGTCTGCACCTTGTTGCGATGCTGCCCGCCCGGCCCCGACCCACGCCCGCGGCTCATAGCACATTCCTTGAGCAACCGCTCGTCGTCATACGCCGCGGGATGCAACGCACGCTCAACCGATTTTTCATCAAACCCATCATTCATTTCAACACCCCGTTGTCGGCACAGCGCACAGCGTCAGGTCATCAACCCGCCCCTGCTCGATCAGTTTGTACCCCAGCCCCGCGATCATCGCCGCATTGTCGATGCAGTAATGCATATCGGGGATCACCAGTTTCATCGAGTACTTCTCTGCAAGCACCGTCAACGCCGCGCGCAGGCGCGTATTGGCCGCGACTCCACCCCCAACAATCAGCGTCTCATACGCACCAGTCTGCTCGATCGCCCGTTCGAGTTTCAGCACCACCGCCCGCTCGACCGCTCGCTGAAAACTCGCCGCGACATCCTCCACCCGCCTCGTCGTCAACTCCGGCGCAGGCGGTACCACAATCGCCGGCTTGCCCCGCATCTTGGGCGGCGCAGGCTTGCCCTTCACCTCGTACAACACCGCCGTCTTCAATCCCGAAAAACTAAAATCCAACGACTCTTTACCGAGCCGCGACACCGGAAAACCAAACGCCCGATCATTCGCATCCTTCATCGACGCCGCCGCATCAACCCGTGGCCCGCCCGGATGCCCAAGCCCCAAAATCGCCGCAACCTTATCAAACGCCTCGCCCACCGCGTCATCAATCGTCGCACCAAGCCGCACCAGATCCGTCGCCGACGACATCTGATAAATCGAACTGTGCCCACCAGAAATCACCAACCCCAGCGCAGGGTACCGCGGGATCTCGCCATCGAGCGACCCCGCCCAAAGATGCGCCTGCACATGATCCACCCCGATCATCGGCACCCCAAGAGCCCAGCTCATCGCCTTGGCCGCGCTGAGCCCAACAAGCAACGCCCCAATCAACCCCGGACGATGCCCCACCGCAATCGCATCAATATCTGATCGTGAAACTCCCGCCTGCGAAATCGCATCATCGATCACCCGCACGATGTGCTGTTCGTGCGCACGCGATGCGATCTCAGGCACCACCCCGCCATACATCGAATGCAACTCGTACTGACTGGCAACAATCGAAGAACGCACCGTGTGCCCATCGACCACCACCGCCGCCGCAGTCTCATCGCACGATGACTCGATCCCCAAAACAATCATGGCGAAACCGATTCCGGTTCTTCAATCTCGGCTTCCTCTTCAACCTTCTCAACATCCGCATCCATCAGCCACAACTCAAGGTTCTCCCCCGTTATCCGAAGCCTCGAAACAACCTTGCCCTCCGCATCACGGATCACAACCACCCCGCCCTTAAGCAAAATATCATCATCCCACAAATCGTTGGGATTCTCATCAACCCGCTCCTCGCTGACCCCTTCGCTCACCGCCTGAACGCGCCGATCGATCCGGATCACCTCGCGCACCAATCGTTCACGCTGATCGCGGAGTGTATTGAGCGACGCAAGCGCAACATCATCGGGCGTGTTGGGCTCGATTCCCACAGGCTCAAACTCCCCAGTCTTGATGCGATGCGCCATCACCCCCACCGCCGCGCTCAGCTGCGGATCATCGAGCCGATCAAGCACCGCCTCGGTATCCTTTATATCCACCGCGACAAACTCGTCATCATTCTTCGAGAGCACCTCTTGCTCACGCCGAGCAATCAGCATCGCGTTCTGCTCCTCGTTGCTCATCGCCAAGTAATACCCCGGCGTCGGGTCCACCCCCCACACCGTCGAATCATCACGCCGATGCAAGAGCCGACCGCTCGGCAGGTAATAATACTGCTCCGTCAGCTTCAACACCCCCGCCTTGCTCGGAAGCTCCCGCACCGATTGCACCGAGCCCTTGCCAAAACTCCGCGTCCCGATCACCACCGCCCGATCCTGATCCGCCAGAGCCCCGCTGAGCACCTCGCTCGCCGACGCGCTCTGCCCGTTGACCAGCACCACAAGCGGAAAACTATCCAGCGTACCCTTACTGTGCGCCTTAGAAACATGCCCCTCGTACGCACGCCCCTTGGTCGAAACGATCATGCCCTCATCAAGGAACAGATCCGCGATTGAAACCGCCTCGTCCAAAAGCCCGCCCGGGTTGTACCGCAGATCCAAAATCACACCGCCCAGCGTCCCGCCAACCTGTACGCGCACCGCCTCAATCGCATCACGCACCTCGTCGGCGCACTTCGGTGTGAACTGCGTCAACCGGATATACGCAATCTTGTTCTCCTCATCAATCAGATGCTCCCAAGCCCCCTCGCCGCCGCCACCTCGCATGAAACCCTTGACCGCCTGCACCTTGATATGGTCGCGGACAATCTCGATATCGAGTTCCTCCACCCCGCGCTTGACCGTGATCGTCACCGCTGTCTTCGGCTCGCCAATCAAAATCCCAATCAACTCATCGAGCGTCTTGCCCTCGGTTGATTCGCCATCAATCCCAATCACCCGATCACCCGCCATCACACCAGCCCGCCACGCCGGCGACCCATCGAGCGGCGACGAAATCGTCAACCACCCATCATTCATATTCACCTCCGCACCAATCCCCACATACTCACCCGTCAGGTCCCGGCTAAACCGCTCGGTCTGCTCGTGAGGCACATACACACTGAACGGGTCGCCCAACTCCTCAAGCATCCCATTGATCGCTGCCAGCTGCAGATCCTTCTCGCTCGGGTCTTCCACATACAACTGCTCGATCATCGTGTGGACATCCACGATCGGATCAAAGAACGCATAATCCCCGCCCGATCTCATCGCGTTGGTCCCCACCGCAATGGTGGACCCAACCACCGCCACACCGAGAATACTGTACAAAGCTTTGGATGAAGTCATCGGCATTCACTGGCTCCCATATAATTTTGGACCTACTCCGCCCGGACAGGTCTATCCTATAGAGTATTCGCCCGCAACGCCCATCTGGTTCGCTGCACTCATTTCTTTGATTCCAAACCCCGCCGAAGACCCCTTTATGCCCGCACCCACCGAACGCGATTCCATCAAAGTACAAGCCGAGCGAGCCCTGCTCGCCGCCGTCCGCCTCCCGGGCTCCAAGTTCGACCCCAAAGACCCCTTCGGCGAACTCCGCGAACTCGCCGAGCAAGCCGGCGCAGTCATCGTCGGCGAACTCGAACAACGCCTCTCCAAACCCCAACCCGGAACCTACATGGGCAAGGGCAAGGTCGCAGAACTCCGCGACATGTGCGATACCGTCAAAGCCACCACCATCATCTTCGACCACGACCTCTCGCCCAAGCAGATCGCCAATATCGAAGAGATCACCGAACGCAAGGTCCTCGACCGCTCCGAACTCATCCTCGATATCTTCGCGTCTCGCGCCTCCACCCACGAAGCCAAAATCCAGGTCGAAATCGCCCAACTCGAATACACCTATCCCCGCCTCCGCGCCATGTGGTCGCACCTCGAACGAATCGTCGGGACCGGAGGCATCGGCGGCGTCGGCACCCGCGGGCCCGGTGAACAACAACTCGAAATC
>JAESUL010000311.1 GCA_016763115.1 Phycisphaerales bacterium
AGGTCGCCACCAAGGAACGATCCCACGCCGATCTCAAGAAGGGCACCGTTGCGGTGCCCACGAGATCATCGGATAAATCAGATATTACTTCACAGGTCTCCCGCGGCGCCGAAGCCGGTGTCCGCTCGAACCAGGCCGCGGACATCAATAATGGTGGGGGCTCGGGGAACTCTGCCGAGAAAACAGATTCAGACTTCGATTACCAGGTCGCCATCGGGTACAAAGAAACCAGCACGATCGACCACCGCGGGATGCCCACGCACATCAAAGCAACGGTGATCGTGCCTCAAGAGTACATCGAGGACATCATCCGCCGATCCAAGGTCGCCGGCGGGGCGAGCGACGAAGAAGCAGCGGTGGGGCCTGACGAAGCCAAACAAAAATTCGATGATGAGTTCAAGTCGATGATCACCACGCTGGTTCAGCCGCACCTGATGGGGGTCGGTCCCGACGGCTCGCCGATCACGGGCGAAGCCGTGGTATCAATGGCACCGATGGGCGCGTCGTACATGCCCGCGGGGGTCATGATGCAACCGGCCGGGTTCCTCGGCACCCTGACCGGTGGCGAGGGGATGCTCGCATCGGGCAACCTCATCGAGACCGCGTTGGTCGGGGTGCTCGCGTTGGTCGCGGTGGTGATGATGCTGCTGATGGTCAAACGATCGAGCAAGAACATCGAGCTTCCAAGCGCAGAGGAACTCGTCGGGTTGCCGCCGGACCTGGGCGCAAACAGTGACCTTGTCGGCGAAGCGGGCGAGGGCGAGACGGCGATGACGGGCATCGAGCTCGATGACGCGGTGCTCGAGGTCCAGCAACTCCGTGATCAGGTCAACGAGCTGATCAGTTCGGACCCCGAATCGGCGGCACAACTGATCGAACAATGGGCAGAGATCGAAGACGACAACAGACGATGAACGCGAAGGAACCGATTAAATAATGGCACGCAAACCAAACCAACCCCTGCCCGATGACCCGCGAGAGCTTGAGGGTGTTTCCAAAGCCGCGATTTTGCTGCTCGCGGTGGGCCCGGACAACGCGACGGCGGTGCTCAAGCACCTGCCCGCCGACAAGGTCGAAGAGGTGACACGCGAGCTGGCCGGGCTGGGGCGTGTCAACGACATCATGCAGAACGCGGTGATCGAGGAGTTCTACAACATCTCGATCGCCACGCAGTACGCCAACGAGGGATCGCTCTCGTACGCCAAGCAACTGCTACAGAACTCGCTCGAACCCGGCGATGCCGATCGGGTGCTCGGGCAGATCCAGACGCAGGTGCAGAAGACGCCGTTCAGTTTTCTTCAGCGCGCCGAATCGAGCAACCTGCTGACCTTTATCCAAGACGAGCATCCGCAAACGATTTCATTGATCTTGTGCCACCTCTCGCACCACAAGGCGTCCGAGGTGCTTGTCGGGTTGCCGATGGAAAAACAGCTTGAGGTCATCAAGCGGGTCGCCAATATGGAGCAGACCAACCCCGAAGTGATCCGCGAGGTAGAACAAGGGCTCGAGTCGCGTTTGTCCAACATGCTCACGCAGAACATGGAGAAATCCGGTGGCGTGCCGACCGTCGCCGAGATCCTCAACCTCGCGGATCGCGCAACAGAGAAGACCATCATGGAAGGGCTCGAGTCCGACGATCCGGATCTGGTCGAAGAGATCCGCAGGCTCATGTTCGTGTTCGAGGATATCAAACTCGTCAACGACAAGGGCATCCAATCGGTCCTCAAAGAGATCGAGAACGACGAGCTCTCGGTCGCGCTCAAGACCGCTTCGGAAGTGCTGCAAGAGAAGATATTCAAGAACATGTCCGAGCGCGCCGCGTCGATGGTCAAGGAAGACATGGAGTTCATGGGCCCGGTACGGGTGTCGGATGTCGAGGCGGCCCAGCAGCGGATCGTCGATATCGTGCGTCGCCTCGAGGAGGCCGGCGATGTCGTCATCGAAGGGCGTGGCGGCGATTCTGAGATGGTTGGCTAAGCACGGAGGACACCGCGATGGGCATGATCCGACGCGCCGACATCGAGACCTACACCCGCGATGCGATCGCGA
Organism: Phycisphaerales bacterium; assembly: GCA_016763115.1. GTDB lineage: Bacteria > Planctomycetota > Phycisphaerae > Phycisphaerales > UBA1924 > UBA1924. The sequence continues at coordinate 2,050 of JAESUL010000311.1, forward strand.
TGAACCTCGGCGACATCGAGCGCCAGGGGATCAACCTTGTCCGCGTCGCCAACGAACGCGCCGAGCAGATCATCAAAGATGCCAACGCCGAGCGGGACCGGTTGCTCGCCGATGCGAGCGAAGAGGGTCGCCAAGCGGGGCACAAAGAGGGGCACGCCGCGGGGTTCAAGCAAGGGCAAACCGACGGGTATCAACAAGCCCTCACCGAGCACACCGAGCAGATCACCGCACTCGTTGAGCAGTGGTCGGCATCGCTCAAAGCCTTCAGCGATGGGCGAGACTCGATGTACCAGCAGGCACGCCAAGATGTCATCGAACTCGCAGCAGCCATCGCCCGGCGGATCACGAAACGAACCATCGCGATGGATCCCTCTGTGGTCGAAACCCAGATGCAAAGCGTGCTCGATTCACTCGCCCGCCCGACCGGGCTGGTGCTGCGGGTCAACGCCGAGGACCTGGCGTACGCGGAGACCGTTCTGCCCGGTTTGATCGCTGATTGCATGCACTGCACGCACGCCGAGGTGGTGGGCGATGATTCGATCGATCGTGGATCGTGCATTGCCGAGACCGAAGGGCGCGGGCGGATCGACGCCTCGATCCAGACCCAGCTTGCTCGCATTGTTCAGGATCTGCTCCCCGAGCATACAGATCAACACACCGATCAACAGACAGAGATCCCGCCTGAATCACAAGGCGATGCAGCGTGAGAATCTTCGCGCCCGAGTTCGAGAGCATCAAGGGTGCAAGCCCCGTGCAGATCTCCGGGCGCGTCCGCGCGGTGCGCGGGCTCAGCGTGCTGGCGACTGATTTTCCGGTCCCGATCGGATCATTGATCGAGATCGTCACCCGCGAAAAACCAGTGCTCGGCGAGGTCGTTGGGTTCGACGGGCAAGACACCATCGCGATGCTGCTCGGCGAGACCACCGGCATCGTCGCGGGCGCACTGATCCACGCCAAGCAGGTCCACCAGTCCGCCTTCGTCGGCAATCGGTTGCTCGGGCGAGTGATCGACGGGCTCGGACGCCCGCTCGATGGGCTCGGCCCGATCACCGAAACAGTGGCACGCCCGCTGAACCCTGAACCGATCTCTCCGATGAAACGCCGGCGTGTCAACCAGCCGTTGCGGACGGGCGTTCGCGCGATTGATCTGATGACCCCGCTTGGTCGTGGTCAACGCCTCGGCATCTTTGCCGGCCCTGGTGTCGGGAAATCAACGCTGCTCGGGCAGATCGCCAAGGGCACCGATGCCGACATCAATGTCATCGCGTTGATCGGCGAGCGAGGGCGTGAGGTCCGCGACTTTATCGAAGAATCACTCGGCGAAGAAGGATTGCGACGCTCGGTGGTGGTGGTGGCGACGGGGGACGAGTCTCCGCTGCTGCGGCTGCGTGCTGCCAAACTCGCGTGCGCCGCGGGCGAGTATTTCCGCGAACAGGGCAAGGATGTCATGCTGATGATGGATTCGGTGACCCGCTTTGCCCACGCCCAGCGTCAGGTTGGTCTCAGCGTGGGCGAGCCGCCCGCGACCAAGGGGTACACGCCTTCGGTGTTCTCGTCGCTCGCGGTGCTGCTCGAACGCGCCGGTGCGATCGAGTCGATCGACCACGCCGGCGGCTCGATCACCGGGTTGTACAC
>JAESUL010000312.1 GCA_016763115.1 Phycisphaerales bacterium
CGGAGTGTGTTTCAAGATATGGCATACACTCTCTCAGGATTTCCTTGTTCTTAGCCTATTTACAGGGACTTTTGTGTTTTTCAGTGTATTTCGGGGATCTTGCCGGCAAATCAGGCCTGTTTCTCACCTCTCAGCCATGATTCCGAGGCGATTTCCCTACTCTGTATATCCAGGGAACTTGCAGGGAAATCAGCACTCGAAACTGATTCGGGATTGACCTTGCTCAACCCTCAAAAACCTCGATTCTAACCCGTTCTCCAGGGGTTCAAAAACCCTATCCGCGCCGATAAAGGCACTTTCATGACCACAATCGCCCCACTCCTCAAGATGCTCAGCTTTGGTCGATCTTCCCATGAAGATCTCATCAATCAGCTCAACTACCTCACGATCGAAAATCGGATTCTGCGTTCCAAACTGCCCGAACGAATCTCGCTGACACCCCGTGAGCGGCGGCGGTTGCTTCGATTTGGAAAGCCGGTTGGTCCAGCCCTTCGGCACATCATTTCAGTTGTTCAATATACCACATTCCAGGGATGGATTAGGGGAAAGAAACGGAGCAAAGACGCAAAGAAGAAAATCGGCCGACCATCAACAAAGAGGGATCTGAAGAAACTTGTTGTGCAAATGGCCAAGACATCCGGCTGGGGATATTCAAGAATTCTGGGCGAACTCCGGAAACTCGGAATCATGTCGATATCAAGGACCACCATCCGATCAATCTTGAAAGAGCACGGCATTGAGCCAGCACCCGATCGGACCGAACCGGTGTGGGATCAGTTCCTCAAACGGCATGCATCAACACTCTGGTCTTGTGATTTCTTCACCAAAAATGTGTTAACTCCCAGCGGATTCAAGCGATATACGACGCTTGTATTTATGCATATCGAGAGCAGGAAGGTGCTTGCTACGAGGGCCACCAAACATCCCACCAATGAGTGGATGTGCCGGGTTGCTGAATGCTTTCCGATGATGACTGAGCAACTTGGACTTGAAACTCCCACAATCCTTGTACGCGACAACGATGTGTTGTATTCACGCGAATTCAACGAAACACTTCGTCGTGAAGGCGTGCAGCCATATCCGATCTCGATACAAGCCCCATTGATGAATGCTCATATTGAGCGATGGATGAAGTCGCTCAAAGTTGAATGCCTGGATCACTTCATTCCAGTTGGTGCGAAGCATCTCGATTACTTGGTATCAGAATATGTCGAGCACTATCTCACCGAGCGACCCCATCAAGGAATTGGGAATCGCCCGATCATGAGCAACGGTCCACCACCGACAGTTGGTGAAATCCAGTGCGACACTCGCCTCGGCGGTTTGCTCCGGCATTTTCACCGGGCGGCGTAGATCATTTACATTTCAAAGAAGCAGAATCACGAACTAAAGACATATTCGTGATTGGTTTCATGCGCCGTCTATTATATACTCTGGCCGTGCCTTGAGCATTTCGATTGGTGGCGAGCAAGCTTCGTCCATAGCTCCGAATCGACGCTCATCACCAGTTCATTTGAAACCCGGATAGAGTTTCTGAACCCCAAGCAAAAATGCATCCTCTTCAAATCAGATGAGCAATCACTTATCCGATCTCTTCAATTAGTTTCTGCCCTCTCCGATAGGGTTTCTGAACCCCAAGAAAAACACAAACTCAACAAATCAAGCAGCGGTCAGTCCTCCATTTCGCCGAATCGTTTCTGTCCTCTCCGCCTTGTCGAATAGTTTCTGCCCTCTCCGCTCTCCGTCACAATCTGCTGACCCCCGCTCAGTGTCCAAATACAGAACGCATGTAAAATCTACTGGCTGTTGGCTCATCGATCAATTCCAAGTCCAAAATTGCATGTCTTGAGTAAGAGAACCCGTTGTTTGAAGAAAACTTCTCAAATAAAGACAAGACAGAGCTCTCCCATCGAAGATAGGAGCACAAACACTCAAATGCTCCATCCGAATCCGTCAATATTACATGCCCATATCTGTACGGCGTACTTGCCCCACCCCTTGGCTTAATCGTAACTCCTGAATAAACAGCAATAGAAGGAGACCGAAAGCAACTCTCTTCTCCGCCAAAAAACAATATTTTCTTATACCCACTCTCATAGTCACACAAAATTTTAACAATTAAAGATTCGTTGCGATTCACTTGATTCTTGTTCGCTTGATAGCAATATATCGCAAATGCAAATACAATACAAAGCAAACTAAATATACCACTTAGAACAAATGCAATCTTAATCGTTACAACACCCGCCCTCATAAGTCCGTACATAATAATTGCGGAACCCAAGAGCGAAATGACGTAAAAACCAATCGATTGAAAATATTCATTTATATAAAAATCACCCCTCCAAACAACCGCTCGCCCATCTTCACTTATTTTATATCCACGCCCAAGAATAGGATTTGATTTGAAATATTTTTCCGATTTTGATTTTGTAATAGCCATGGTATCTGATCATCCTCAAGTCCCACCAAATGTTCCTAAATAATATTCACGATTCCAACACCCTCCAAACGCGCATACATTAAATCCAACATAGGCACTTGTGCTGCCAAATCCAGAGCGATCTGGCAATATCTTACAACCTGAAGTATTGCATTCTAGGCAAATCCCAAAGGGCGTATTGGAACGAGCATAGGCCTCTGCTCCAGTTTGATACTGGAACCATCCCACCCGTATGTCAATCATCATGCCTCCTCTAGCCTCAAACCCGATCTCTCCTTGTCCACATAAAATTATACTAGACTCTAAACCACTGTTCTCGCAATCTGTCCAACTTACTTCTCCACCTCCCAAGTTTATAGTAGCCCTGCCCTCCCCTTGAATGCCTAGGTACCCACTAACCAAAAGCCTGTCGGTCATCCTGAAATCAATACTAATCCCAGCTGTGACTGTTATAGACCCCGTAGCACTCGCATGAACCTTCAAAGTATGCTCAACTCCACTAACTCCGCCACCGCAACAGGTCTTGCATCGTTGGTACTCTAGTTCACCGGCAACTTCAAATGATGCGGATACGGTAATACCAATGCCAGCACTTGGCGTTGATCGTTGAATTGAAATTGCAGTTTTAAAAGTATCACAATCGCTCTTGTCTAAAGGATTAACAGCATTTAAACCGTGTGGATCAATGTAAAACACTGGTCTTTGGCCCACATAGCCATACAAAGTGCTCTTGTCCATTTCTCCGTTAGGCTCTCTCTCCAACCACCTCCCCATCCCCGGGTCATAGACGCGATGCCGCTGCATGTACAGCCCATTCGCGTTCGCATAAGTCCCGCCCGCCAGATCGAACATATATCCATCATACCCGATCGAGTTGTCCGTTCCGCGTGTGGCGTACGCCGTGGGGTCACTCAGCCAGCCATCGGCTAATCCGTTGCCAACCGGTGTTAAGCCACTCACAATCTCGGTCTGATCACCAATGTCGTACACACCATCGCCATTGAGGTCCGCGAACGGAGTGTACCCCGCATCGCCCGGCGCGAGATTGTTATTGGCGCTATTGAGATACGCAAAATAATCTTGGACATTCACACCTCCAACACCATTCACATCTGCCCCGGCCCGATACATCGCCACGCCGTACGGCGTGTAATCCAGCCGGTCTTGCACAAACCCGCTGCGATTCACCAACACACGCGTGCTAAACATCACATCCGTCAGGTAGTGCAGATTGTCAACATCCAGTTCATTCCAGATGCCGTCATCGTCGCGATCGATCCGCTTGGCCACCGCATCATCAATATACCGCGCACCCCAGAACTGCTGGCTCGAATAATCTCTCGCATAGGTCCCGCCGTACTCGGCATCGACATGCTCTTCGATCATCTGCCAGCTGTGGTTAAAGAAGTATCGGCGTCCCTCGTCAATGCCGTCGTAGGCCGCGTTGGAGGTGTCCATCCGACGCACGATCCGCCAGTTGAGCCCGTTGAACTCGTTCTCAAGGATCGCAAAGTCAGGGCCGCTGGCGATGCGTTCGATCCGCACCAATCGGTTCCAGGCGTCGTGGTAGTACTTCATACCACTGTTCGCCCCGCCACTGTTCTTCCAGAGATTGCCCGCCGCGTCGTAGCTTGGCACCATGACCTCGGCCGTAGGGTTCCCACCCGGTAGCGTGGGTCCAGACCCCGGCTCACCCGTGCGGGTCAGGATCTCATTGGCAAGGTTGTGGGTGCGGCCCTCGGTCTTATCGCCACTGCCGAAGAGCCCATCACCACTCAGATCAGTGGTGATCCCCTCCCAGTTGCCCAGCATATCCAGATCCCATGACTGGGAATCCACCGAGGCCACCCAGTTGTTTGCCTGCCCAGGCGTGTGCTGACCTCTGTACGCAGTTTCAAGCCGGTCTAGCGTGTCATACTCATACCGCCAATCGCGGTCTGCGGGCACCGCACCAGGCCGCCCGTCCCAATCGCGTGTGCGGTTGGAGACCACATCGTACTCGTAGTGCCGCCCGAGCAACGGCGTGCGATCGGGGACATTCACATTGGTGGGATGAGCCTGGAATCCGTCATTGACCCAGGCGTGCCAGACCACCCGGCCGTACTGATCAAAGCCAGGGTACGAGTCCGTCGGATCCGTGACGTCAGACGCCTTGGTGTAATCGAGCCCCATCACCGCCGATGGATAGTTCACCTTGACCGCCGTGGACATCCCAAGGTAGGTGTACCGCACGAGATCATCGGCGGATGGTGACCACCCGGGCACATCCATGCCGTTGAGCCGGCTGATGCGATTGTTGATCACGCCGGTGTAATCGAGCTGGACAGAATCGGTTGCCGACCCCGCCTGCGAGGGATACCGCACCGCACTCAGACGGGTGTAGTTGTTGCCCACTGCAGAGGGCGCTGCATTCGCGTAGGCGTACTCGATGGCCTCGCCGCTTGTGGCAACACCAAAAGCGTTCTGATGCAGCTTAGAGACCTGATGCAGGGGCGTGTACTCAAACTCCACACCGTTGACCACGGATGGCGTGCTATCAAGTGATTCAACCCGTAGCAACCGACCATGCCCGTCGAACGCCGCAGTGATCGATTCAACGCGCGTGTCAATATTGGTGCCGAAGTTGGTGACCGTATCGGCCGTGACCCGGCCCAGCACATCATGGGTGTACTCGTGGATGGTCCCGTTCTGATCGGTCACGCCACGCAGCTCACCGAGCCGGTTGTACGCGTAAGCCACCGTGTACTCCGCGCTGGTGTCCGCGAGACCGGTCCCCTCGTTGGGGTAATGCACCTTGCTGAGCAGCGATGATGAGCCAACCAGCGTGTCCATGGGGGTCCCGCTGCTCCCGGGCGTGGTCCCATACACATACTTGGTCACCTGCTGATCACCCGTATTCAACTGGGCCGTCCGCTTGATCACATTGCTGTTGCCGTCATAGGTAAAGGTGGTCACCCGGTCTTGGTCCGCGGAGGCACCGCCGGGCCAAATCACGAGCCAGTTAGCACTCGGCGTATCCCAAAGAAGATCATCCCCATCGATATTCACAGTCGATTCGATCACCGCAACCTGGCGTGAGAGATCGTCGTACACGGTCTTAGTCTTTTTGTCCTCGGGGTCAAACTGTTCATCCACGCGCCCCCACTCATCGAAGCCGATCGAACTGATCAACGCGCTGCTTGTTGCGCGAGTGGTGTCAAAGGGCACTGTTGGCGCAGCGGTCCCGGCGGCGAAGCTGGCGGTGTTGGTCCCGTAGTTAAGCGTCACCACCGAGCGACCCGCATCGTCATAGGCATAGCCCATGTAGGTCGCCACGCTGTTGGTGCCATCAAGCACCCCGGCAACCTCGGCCCCGCCGCTCTCGTCCGCATCATGCAAGCGGGCACGATTGGTGACCAACTCTGCGCTCCACGCTCCACGCACACCATTGGGAATATAACTGTACTCCACTTGGGAGATGACATGATCATCAGCGACGCTCGAAGCATCAGCGAATGAACCCGCACCAGGCAACGCATCGCCAAACCGATCGCTCTGGTACACGACGCTCGGCCGGTCCAACGCGTCATACACCATCTTGGTGGCTGGTCCATTGGGGGCCCAAGTCGCAATGGTCAGCCCTTCTTCATCAAACCACCGGTTGGTCTCAAGGAACTCGGGCGTGTTCTGCGTCGGATCAATCGCCGTCCGAGTGCGGTACACCATGCCACGGTTGTTGTAGAGAGTTTGCGTATAGGTAGACCGATCCTCCGATGCTGTATCGGGCTCAGCGGGGGTCGAGCCCGAGAACGCCGTCCATCGCGCCTGTTCGACCACACGGTTGAGGTTGTCATACGCGTAGCTCATGTGCGGGGCTTCAGGATTCTCCTGCCCGATCTCGCGGTCACGGTAATCAAACCACATCTTGGTGACGCGGGTACTCCCCTCACCATCGAATCGCTCAGAATGGGTCACCGTGCCGTTGCCGACACCCTGCGTGGCGTCCTGCTGGCTGTCGTAATAGATTTTCGATACCAGGCTGAGACTCAGCTGCTCAGAGTCATATGCACCTTGAAAAACCGATAGCTTCCGGTCAAA